>JASFOZ010000335.1:0-5318 GCA_050116255.1 Desulfarculaceae bacterium | reverse complement strand
ACTCAGGGAAGCGGCTGATGTTGAAGTAGACCGAGCGCAGCTTCTCGTATGCCAGGCCTTTTTCCAATAACAGCCGGGTCTGCTCGATCATCTCGCCCACGTGTTCGCTGGCCTTGGGATAGTGGTGGGCCGGCGCCACTTTCAGGGCGTCCATATCCTCGAAAAAGGCCTTTTCCCAGCGCCCGGTGAACCGGGCCAGGTCTTCCCCTTCCTTGAGGCACTGGCTCACGGTGCGGTCGTCGATGTCAGCCAGGTTTATGACCAGCTTGACCTCAAATCCCCTGAACTCCAGGTACCGGCGCACCAGATCCGCCAAGACCATACGCCGGCACAGGCCCAGGTCCGGGGGCCCGTCCAGGCTGGGGCCGCAGGCGTACATTCCCACCCGCCCGGGCTGCACCGGCACCAAATCCTCCACCTGGCGGGTGAGGGTGTTGTAGAAACGAAGCGGCTCCGGAACCTTCTCGGAGACAAACAAGGATGTGGACAGATAGCGTTCGCCGCCGTCCGGAAGCACCGCCACCACCACACCCTTTTCCATGTCCGCAGCCACATCCAGGGCCACCTTCATGGCTGCGCCCGAGCTCATACCCACAAAGATGCCCTCTTCCTTGGCCAGCCGCCGGGCGGCGGTATAGGCTGAGTCATCATCCACGTTGACAATGGCATCCGGCTCGTGGTGGTCAAAGATTCCGGGGGCATAGGACTCCTTCATGTTCTTGAGCCCCTGTATGCGGTGACCTTGATAGGGCTCCACGCCCAAGACCCTTACCTTGGGGTTCAGCTCGCGCATACGGCGGGCGATGCCCATCAAGGTGCCGGTGGTCCCCATGGTGACCACTACGGCGTCCACCTTGCCCTCAGTGGCCTGATAAATCTCGTCTGCAGTGCCCTCTTGAAAGTGAGAGCGCCAGTTGCCCGGGTTGTTGAACTGATCCACCAGGAAGTATTTGTCCGGCTCTTCCCGGGCCAGACGGTAGGCCTCTTCAATGGCGCCGTCAGTGGAAAGATGGGCCGGGGTGAGCAGTATTTCCGCCCCATAGGCCTTGAGGATTTTGCGCCGTTCCTGGGAGGCGGACTCACTCATGGTAAAGAGCATTCTATAGCCCTTGACCGCGCACACCATGGCCAGGCCGATGCCGGTGTTACCGCTGGTTGCCTCCAGGACGATCTTGTCCCGGGTCAGGGCCCCGCTTTGTTCCGCCTCTTCGATCATGCGCAGGGCAGGCCTGTCCTTAACCGATCCTCCGGGATTTAAAAACTCCAGCTTGGCGTAGATGGCAACCTTGGGGTTGGGGTTCATCCGGTTTATACGCACCAGGGGAGTTTGCCCCACCAGCTCCAGGATGTCCCCAACTTTTCGCACCGTCATGACGGCCCCTTGATACAAAGAGTCAGCCCCAAAAGAATTTTCCAAGCATACTTTAGCTGGAACCGCCTGTAAAGATGGATTAATCCAGGGCAGCACCCTTTGAGCAAGGCCTTTCAATCAACTCAGCTGGGAGTTTGTGCACATTGGGAGCAGAAGGCATGCCCGGCCTGCCAGCAGCCTCATAATCAAGTATTTTTGTACTCGACTGATTTTGTTGTTATTTTAATTAAGTTATTTTGTCTATATACCCTTCTTGGGGCCTCGGGCCATCCTTGACGGCATAAAAATTAGTATGAACCAGCATGACAATTAATACGAAACTTACTTTCTTTGTTTGGAAAAGGCCTTCACCTTCTCAGCGGCATCCTGATCTTCCTATATCCATGCTTACCCCTCCACCCCGACATTTGGCCCACCACCTTGACCCATCTTTGTGCCCGCTGTGATTCCCGGCCAAAGAAACAGCGCCGCTTTGACTAGCACCTGGCCCCAGAGGAGCCTAAGCACCACCATATCAATATAGAAAAGTAAGTTTACTATTTGCAGTGCTTCAGGCCTGAGATGGGTGCCCATTAACCAAGATCCGGTTTTTTAGGTTTCATTTCCCGGGCGAAACTATCTTTTCTGTTTTGGCCTGCCTGCTCATGGCCATGGACTCTGAAAACCCCCCAAACCAGGATTGCCTGCCAACCCCCTTAGCCCTAAAAAAGTGTTCTCCGGTCATTTTGGGGCCTGTTTTTCAATGATCGGCGGCAGGATGGATTTTTTCAGGAGAAAATTATAAATTTATCTATAATAACAGATCAGTCCATAAATATTTTGGCCAAACCGCCCATGTTTCCAACGCAAAACCGCCAAAAAAGGGCATATATATGTGGCAAAATAATGTAATTATTTCAATCTAATCCATTTTATCCCAAATCTGGACCGTTTGAGGTCCACCAGGCATGTTTTTCCAAACATCTTTTTATTTCGAGAGAAACAGTGACTTGACAAATGAAAATCACTTTAATATATTGATATGGGCAACAGGAGAAAATCAGCCTTGGAGGGCAAAAAAGGCTGGTTTTTGATTCTCAACCTGGAGAGATCCCCCACAGCCATTTGTATTAGGCAATTGTTTTAAGGTCAGACATGCCCAGATTCGCTCTCGGAAAAATATTTCACTTCATTTCGTATTTGCGTGTTGCAAACTAAAGCTCGTCTAGGAAAAAACACAACCAGTACCTGGGAGCAGCAGAGTGCACGCCAAAATAAACAATCAAAAGCCAGCCAATTTTGACGCCACACCACCTGGGAAAAAGAACCGCTCCCTGGTGCGGCAGGTTATAGACTCCCTGGACTCTTTTTCCCGCACCATGTCCATGATGCAATCAGCCATGGCCAAGGCCGCCGGGCTGCGCGGACCCAACTATGCCCTGTTGAAGTTGGCCGTCGGGGTGGGCAACCAAGGTATTACCGTGTCTGACGCCGCCCAGCGCCTGGGGGTCAGGCCACAGGCCCTTAGCACCCCTACAGCAGAGTTGGTGGAGGCGGGATTACTGGAGCGCATCCGGGATCCCCGCGACGGCCGCGCCCGTCTCTTGAGGCCCACCGCTGCCGCCTATATGCGCCTGGACCGGGCCGAGCGCCTTCAGGAACGGCTACTGAGCGAGGTGGCCGCCCAGATTCCAGCTGCCAATGTGGCCAGCCTGATAATCAGCCGCCTGGAATCTGCCATCAAAAGGGCCCTGACCTAGTTTTCAACCTGTTTCTAAAAACAGCCGAACAACCGCAGACGCCGCCTGTTTTACTTAGCCTGGATATTTCTCAAGTTCCAGGCGTTGACTGGCAAGGCCTTCATGGGTGAAGCTGTATTTCTCATACCGCGAGCCCATGATAACGCAGCCAGGCGATGTCTGGAACTTGCCCGGAGGGTGAAAAAATCAAGCTTCTTTCTTAAAATAATCATCGGAAATCGTAACCTCGAAAATGGCAGGCAAAAACCCATTATGATGATGACGACTAGCCATTAAGAAATTGCTTGATTTTTTCATGAAATATTCAGGTTAGCCGGTTCCCGGGAAAATTGCTCCAGGTTATTAAATACGATTGATCCAGGCCCTTCCTGGCAGGAGGAAATACCCACTCCTCCCGCCCAAAGTATATGTGAAATTAGTTTTAATATTCATAAGCTTAAAGATATCGCCTGCAAGCGGCCCGCCTGTGAAAATCATGCTCAGCCCAGGCCCGTTTGCCCTGAGGCGGGACCATGCAATAACACGCTAATATTTCCGGGAAATATAGTGAAATACCCGCAATGAGGCCGCACTCGAGTCTGAACCGCCGGACCCCAGCCCAGGCATCCTGGTACTGGAGGCCAGGAATCAGCCACAGCAAGGATGGAAAAGAAGGTGCAATTATTTGGGACTAAACTGTGAGTAACAGTGGGTATAAAGCGTGACAACTGTTTGCAGCGCTTAATTTAATTGGTCTTTCACAGAAATGGGAATTACTTGATCTCTATGGGCACCCTGGCCTCGGCGCGGCCCTTACTGTTTTTATCCCGGGCAACCAATTTCAGCAAATACTTTCCAGCCGGCGCGTTGGTGAGATTAACGGTGACACTGACTGAGAATTCACGGTTGGGCCGGCGGCTGTTTTTCTGTAAACGGGCAAAGTTCTCCTTGCCGAACACCACCTTGCCGTCAGGCCTGAGCAGGTATAGATCCAGGGCCAGCCCGAAGTTGAAAACCCCGGGTTTGGTCTGAGTAATCTTGTAGGCCCGGGGCTCCATGTAGATGTATATGGTGCTCTTGCCAGAGGGATATACATTGTTGTCTTTGGGATCATATTGGCCATATCCATCGGATTTTTGTTGGGTGAGGGTAACTGTATCCAGATGATAGGGTGTTTTGGCCCAGATGGCCTCCACCGCCTCGCCGGCAGAAACCAATGCTCTTTGCATCTTGCCGGAAGCAACCAACTCCTTGGTTTGATCTAATAATAAGACAGGATCCGCCGGGGCCGCGGATGCCAGTCCTCCCCCTGCCACGGCCAGTCCCCCACACAGCAGGACAGCCCAAAGGAAGCGTCTCATGGCATCCATCCAAAAAAATATATTTTTATAATATATTAGCACTCTTATTCCGCATCAGGCAATACCTAAAACATCCCTAGCCGGCCTGGTTTAAGCGGATTGCTTTTGGGGATTGGAGGTGGTAGAATTCCGCCATCGGGTCCGCCGAGTTCCTGTTGATTTTTTCGTTATTAATCAGGACCTTGACCCGGGAAAGAAGGCTGGGGATTCTCTCCCCAGCCTAGTGTGAATTATGGCCGTTTTCTACATACACCCAATTACAGGTAGAGATAACCTTGCTCCCCACTGACCAGCACAAACAGGATGTTCTGCTTGAGGATGAAATAAAGCGCTCTTACCTCGACTACGCCATGAGCGTTATCATCGGGCGCGCCTTGCCCGAGGTCCGCGACGGATTGAAGCCCGTGCACCGGCGCATACTTTTTGCCATGCGCGAGCTGAAAAACGACTTTAACAAGGCCTACAAAAAATCCGCCCGCATCGTGGGTGATGTCATCGGTAAGTACCATCCCCACGGAGAGGGGGCAGTATACGACGCCATCGTACGCATGGCCCAGGACTTTGCCATGCGTTACATGCTGGTGGACGGCCAAGGCAACTTCGGGTCTGTGGACGGCGACGCCCCGGCGGCCATGCGTTATACCGAGGTGCGCATGGCCAAACTGGCCCATGAGTTCCTCGAGGATATTGAAAAGGAAACCGTCGAGTTCGCAGACAACTATGACGGCTCTCTGCAAGAGCCCCTGGTTCTGCCCACCAAGGTGCCTAACCTGCTTGTCAATGGTGCCGCCGGCATCGCTGTGGGCATGGCCACCAACATACCGCCTCACAACCTGGGTGAGGTGGCCCGGGCCTTGGTGGCGCTCA
>JASFOZ010000334.1:0-5335 GCA_050116255.1 Desulfarculaceae bacterium | reverse complement strand
AGGGGCCCCAAACCGGTCCTTAGGTGTAAACCGAGCCGTCAGGCTGCTTTGGATTCTATTTGGCAAAGTTCGGCCTCTTTTCAAGCCGGCGCAGATCGTAGATGTAGATGTAGCGCCGGTATACCTTGGGGGGTTGGGCCCTGTGCACCTGGGTTGACAAAAAGGAGCGGTGGAGCTTAAAGGCCAGGTAATAAGGCCTTTGCAGATGGGGCACTTGTATGACCGGAGGCTGGGTCTTTATAAAATCCACCAACGCGGCTGCATTCAGATCCTGGGTCAGCCACATCTCGTTAATAAACAGATAATCGCCCTTGGTGGTCAGATCCATGGCGATGCACCCGGGAAAACCATCCGGCAGGCTGGCCTTGGCCTGCCCCACATAGAAGCGCACCAGGGGGTGGATGTGATAATCCTGGTCCGCCAGGGCGAAGACGCCGCCGTGCTTGGCCATGTATTTGATTAAGGAGGCGGTTGCCGCCTGGTATCCGTTTTTGTGCTCCCATGCCGGCAAGGTCCGCTCTGCACCCCAAAAAAGAAGTCCGGCGGTCAACAAGGCCAGCAACATGTTGGTGATTGCCACCCTGCTGCCGGAAGGATTGGTTGGAGCCAGTTTGCCTAAAACCCACTCCACCCCCAAGCTGGCCAGGATGGCCAGGGTGGGTAATATCACCACCACCGCCTTTAGGGTGGTGTAGGCAAAAGACCAGATCAAAAGCTGGAAAAGCACTATGGTGATTAGGGACAGGTGATGGATTTTGAGGTTCCGGCGCTGGCTGAGCAGGCAGGCGGCCAGACCCAATGCCACCAGTGCGCAGACCAAGGGTCCTTCCAGATACCAAAGGTTGTTGGGGAAGAACCAAAGATTCTGCCAGGCAAAGGAGGTGTGCGCTTCCAGGGTGGTTTCGCCGCCCCGGAAAAAGTAGCCCAAGGTGGTCTCAGGTGCGAATCCGCCGGCCCAATGGGCCGCCCAGGCGGCTGCCTCCACCAAGAGCGTGGGCACTGGAACCAGGCAAAGCAGTAAAAGCGATCTGCGCCAAAAGCTTGACCAGGGCCGCTTCAGGCTTTTTGCCAGGAGCATCCACAGTTCAGTGAGCCACAGGCCGGCCACAGCGGTCAGGGCCGAAGGGTGCATGGTGAGGCATATGCCCAGGAAAAGCGAGGCCCAGATCAGGTTGGCGGTGTTGGGGCCGGGCGGAGGATCAACGCCCCGGGGGAGGGTTTTCCAGTAAAAAAAGACGCCGATCAGAAAAAAAAGGGCAGTATCGGTCTGGGGATAGCCGGTGCGGGAATAGGCCACGTGTATGGCCGAGGCCGCCAGCAGGGCCGTAGCAATCAGGGCCGCCCGCCGTGAAAAAAAACGGGCCGTTGTCCAATAGGCGAGTAAAAGAGTCAGAAAACCGCAGACAGCCGAGACCCAAAGGACGGCATAGTCTTTAACGCCCACCACCAAAAAAGCCAGGGCCAAAAGAACCAGGTGGCCGGCTTTTTGGGCTGAGGCCTCTACGCCCAATCCCCGGGCGTATTCATAGGCCTGCTTCAGGTCAGAGGTGGTTGGCGGCAGTTTGTCCTTTTCCCAAAGCCAGTTCCACATGATGACTGGGGCTCTGGCCACATTGGCATACAGACCCGAATCCCATTGGGTGATGCCTTGATCACTCAGGCCCCAAAAGCGCAGACCCAGGCCGGTCAACAGGATCACAGCCAGCAACAGGGCCGCCCACCAGCCTGGGACCAGGCGGCTGCTTCCCGGGCTTATTCCGGTGCCGGGCTGGATTGGGCTTTGTGGTGGCGTGGGCTGCATATCAACTGAAGCCTTGGTTTTGGGATGAAACCGTGTTCCGCCCCAGGTCATTTTTCTTGACAGCCATTCTATATACCGGCAGAAGGTTGTCAACCAGAGGCAACCCTGTCTATGCAGTGGCGAAGATCTTCCGCCCGCCTAGAGTCCCGGCCCCTTTTAGGTTATGCTTAGCAGTCTTTGAATCCAAGCGTGGTCAAGCCAGAGCAAAATATGAACCAAATCCAAGATTCCCCTTCATCTTCAAATCGCCTGGGAATGATACGGACCTGGGCCTTGAGGCTGGTGGGCCCCGCCTTGTTTGTCTATCTTTTGTCCACCAGCGATCTGGGTAAGATTATCAACACTCTGGTTAAGGCCCGGCCCTGGCCTCTGGCCCTGGGACTGCTTCTGACCTGGCTACCCATCCTGTTGCGCTATCTCAGGTGGAGAAGGCTCAACCAAGGCCTGGGCCTGCACATTCCCCTGGCCCGGGAATTGGCCGTGCATGTGGCCTGTGTGGCCATAGGCCTGGTGACCCCGGGCCGGGCCGGTGAATTCGCCAAGATCCATTTTCTCAAGCAACATTCCCCTTCCTCCAGCCGCGCCTTTGCCTCGGTGGCCGTGGACCGGGTTTTGGATCTGGCCTGGCTGGTTATGGCCGGGGCTGCCTGCCTGGCCATCCATTGGGGCCGGACGGCTGATCTAAGCCCCAGCCTGATAGCAGTTTGGGCCGGAGTAGGCGTGGCGGCGGCGGCCCTGGGGCTTTGGTTGGCACTGGTACTTGCACGGTCAGCAGGCCGCCGCCTGGCGGGAAGACAGGCCGCTCAGACCCTTGGCGGCAGGCTCTGGGACTGGGCGGCGCAGGCCTGGGCCGCGGCCCAGGAGTACAAGCTGCGGGATTGGGCGGGGGCGGCGGTCCTGACCGTCCTGGCCTGGATGGGACAGCTGGTGCAGGGTTACTTCTACCTGGCTGCCTTGGGCCTGGAAGTGGGGCTGGCGGACTTGGCCATTACCCTGACCCTGGCCGCATTGGCCTCCATAATGCCGGTGAGCATAGCCGGCATCGGCAGCCGCGACCTGGCCTTGGTCTATTTTTTGGGGGTTGCCGGGATTTCTTCCAGCGGCGCTCTGGCTTTTTCCGCCTGCATCCTTTTGAGCGTGTTATTCACCTTGGCGGGCGGGGGGGCGGCCACTCTCAGCGGGCGCACCCAAACTCCGGGCAGTTCCCCAAAGCCGGGGTAAGCACACAGTCTGCCCCAATGATCAAGTCAAGTTTCGTTGAATGGCCTTGAAGGATTCCCGGGCATGCTCCGGTGAGGAGACTCCCACCACCACCGCCTCCACCTGAGGCACTCCGCCCAGGTATTCATAGGCCTCGTCCGGGGCCAGATAACCGGAGGCCAGGGAGCCCATGGCCAGGACGTGCGCCGGGTGGGCGGCGGCGGCCTCTTCGCAGGCCTGGCGAGAAGGATTCATATGAAAGCCGGCCTTGTTGAAGTGGGTCATGACCACCGGTTCACTGATCCCCCAGGCCTGGAAGCATTCCAGAAAACGGGGCAGATTCTTGGTGGCAAAGCCTCCTTGGCAGCCGTACACTTTTTTTATCTCTTCCAGATAGAAGTGAAAGATGTCCGGCAGCTCCAGGGCCAGGGCCAGGTCGGTGAACACATCGTGCAAAAACACCACTTGCAGCCCAAGCTTTTCAAAAGGCTTGAGCTCCAGCCTTATCAAGGCGCCCAAGATGGAGTTTATGTCCTTGGCCAGCACTCCTTTGGCCCCCTTGAAGACCATGCCCAAGGTGTTTCCCACCTTGGGGCCGGCCAAGGCCTCCCAGACCAGATTAATCATGCCCACTTCGTTGGCCCGGGTCACATATTTCTGGGCATAGGGAAGCAAGGGATATAAACGGAAGTCTTCCTTGAGCCCCGGGTCTTGCAGCATGAGGCGGGCTACGGGCTGAGCCTTTTCATGGGTTGACATCATAAGACCGCCGGCCCCCAAAGAGCGGGCGATGCGGATGATCTCCAAGATGCTCTCGACCTCAGCGAACTGAGTCGCCCGTTGCGCCCCCCGGGCCGCGGAGAGGTGATCCACCCCGAAAAAAGCATTGTGTCCCAATATGATCTTGTCGGGCAAGGCCTCGGACATCAGCTCACCTCTTCCAGGCTTACCGGGGCGCCGTCCTGCCCTGCTGAGCGGTAAATGGCCTCTAGGGCGCACTGGGTGGCATAGGCGCTGAAGACGTCGGAAGTAACCTTACTGCCCTCCCGCACCGCCGCCAGAAACTCCTCGGCCTGGCGTGTGTAATAGGGCCCGCCTATGTCAAAAGACACGCCCTCAAAAAGATCGGGTTTGCGCCAAATGTTCCAGCCCGGGGCAAGGTCTCCATGGGCCTGGTCTAGAAATAATTTCACCTGGTCATCATCCACCTCCAAGGTGCCCGCCTCACCCTGGACCTGGATACTCATGGTTATGGTGCGATAATGGCGCTTGGACCAGGACGAGTCCAGATAGCCGGTGAGCCCGCTCTTAAAGCGGAAGTAGACGTGGGCACTATCTTCCACCTGCTTGGAATACAACTTACGGGTGTGGGCGCTGACCCAGTCCAGTTCTCCGAAAAGCCAGAGCAGCATATCCACCAGGTGGCTGTTCTGGGTTATAAGAACCCCGCCGCCGCTGATGTCTTTGTCGTAGCGCCACCCCTTGCCCTGGCGAAAGAGCTGACCGATATACATGTGGGCTGAAAAGGCCTGCAACTTGCCCAGGGCGCCTTCCTTCAGCAGGCGTTGGGCTCTGGCATAGGTGTCCTGATGGCGGGTCATATAACCCACCAGGTTGGGAACCGGGTTTTGCTTCAGATGCTCCAGCAAAGGCCGGGCCTGGTCAAGGGTGGCGCTGAGCGGTTTCTCGATGAGCACCGGTACGCCGGCCTGCACAAAGTCCAGGGCGATCTGGGCATGCGTGTTGCTGGGGGTGGAGATGACCACCGCCCCCAACCCCCCGGCGGCCAGCATGTCCTGATGATTGTCAAAGGTTGCCACTTGGTCCAGCTTGGAGCGCAGGAGGCGGAGCATCGAGGAGGACTGATCAGCCACCGCCGCCAGACGGCAGCCGGGCAGGGCGTTCATGATGCCCGCATGCAGAAGCCCCAGTTTGCCGAACCCCACAACCCCGGTATTTATAACATCCATGTCAGCGCCGCCCACGTTGTAGCCGCCTTAATCGTTTTGTGGAGGTTGGGTGGGCTCTCGGCCCATCAGGCCCAGGCGTTTATTCATCTGCTTAAGAAGCTGAAGGATGAAACCGAAGAAAAATAGTTGCACCCCGGTAATCATCATCAAGGCGATTAGAATAAAGGCTGGGGTGCGGTGCCCCATCACTGCGATGTTGAATCCTTCTTGCCACAGAACTACAAGAAAGGTCAGAAAGCCCAACAACACCAGGGCCAGGCCTAATGTGTATAGCCAGCGGATGTGGTTGCCCGAACGAATGAATAAGATTGGCCAGGTGTAGGCGATGTACTTGGGTATGGAGCCCACCACCCGGGAGCCGCCA
>JASFOZ010000333.1:0-5336 GCA_050116255.1 Desulfarculaceae bacterium | reverse complement strand
CTTTGGGATATGAAGAAGAAGGTGATGTCCGCGTTCTTCACGAACCCCAGGCGGTACTCGAAGCGCGAAAGGCCGTAGGCGGTGAGGGTGCCCAGAACCAGGCTGATGAGGCTGGCGCTCAGGGTGACCACCACGCTGGACAGATAGGGCCCTAAGATGTCGATGCCCCGGCCGCCGGTGCGCACCAGCACCGACCAGCCCTCCAAAGAGGGCTCATACTCCAGCCAGGGCAGATAGGTGGCCCCGCTGGTCACCGCGTTGGCGGTCTTGAAGCTGGTGGTGGCGGCCCATAAAAAGGGCAGGGCCACGAAGCTAAGCCAGAGCAGGATAGCGCCGTATTTAAAGACCAGATAGGCAGTTCTCACCGGGTCAGTCCTTTATGAGCGAGCGGGTTAACACCTTGGCGATGATGGTCAGGCTGATGATCATGATGACCAGGTAGATAAGGGATAATGAGGCGGCGTAGCCGATCTGGAAATCGCGCAGCCCCCTGATGAATATATAGTAGCTGCTGGTCTCGGTGGCGGTGCCAGGCCCGCCCGAGGTAAGCACGTACACCGTTTCCATCAGCTTGCTGGCTTCGATCAGTCTGATAAGTATGGCCCCGATGGATATGGGCGCCATAAGGGGGAAGGTGACGCTGAAAAAGGTGCGCAGCGGCCCTGCCCCATCTATGGCCGCAGCCATGTAGGGCTCCTTGGGCAGGGACAAAAGCCCGGCCAAAAGGAGCAGGAACATGAAGGGGGTCCACTGCCACACCTCCACCAGGATTACGCTGAATATGGCCATGCCGCCGGTGGATAGCCAAGTGAGCCCGCCCAGGCCGAAGATGGAAAGGATGTCGTTGGCCGGCCCCAGGGATTCATGCAGGATGGTGCGCCAGATAACGGTCATGATCACCGGTGTGGTCATCATGGGCACCAAAAAGAGCACCCGGACATAGCGCTTGAAGATCACGTCCCGCCAGGCCAAAAGGGCCAAGCCGAAACCGATCACGTATTGGATGAGCACCGAGCCCACCGCCATGAGGCTGAGGCGGGACATGGCCTCCCAAAAACGGGAGTCCTGGAAAAGGCGGGAGTAGTTGGTCCCGCCGATGAAGTCCAGGCCCGGATTGATCACGTCCCAGCTTGAGAAGCTCACCCTTATGGTGAACAAGAGGGGGAATATGATGATGCCCAAAAGGACTATCAGGCCCGGCAACAGAAAGAAGTGCTTGTGGCTCAGTCTGAACATGGCACCTCGGTAGAAGATAGGGATTTTCCAACCGGCCGGCTTTGAGGGCGGGGCCGGAGGTTCATCCGGCCCCGCCTTGCTTCAGCTCATCAAGAGGCTATTGTTCATTGTCTTCCAGGGCCACCACCTTGGCGTAGGCATCGCGGATCTTGTCCTTGCCGATGCGGTCCCTGATCTGGCGCCATTCCTCGGCCACCTTGTCCAGGGCCTCCTGGGGAGTCTCCTGTCCGGCCAAGGCCTTGGACACGCCAGCGGCCAGGGAGGACATGAACTGGTTCACCCCGGGCACCCGCAAATCAAAGACGCGGTTCTTGCTGAGGTCCATGCCGCTCAAGGTCTCCACGTAGGTCTTCGCGGTCTTGGGGTCCCAGCCCAGCTTGGTTTCCCAGAACTTGGGGTTAAAGTGCTGGTTGCGGTAGGGGTTCACCCCAAAGCGGCCGATCTGCAAGTCGTGCAGGGTGTTGGCCTCGTTACTGAAGAAGCACAGGAAGTCGAAGGCCATGTCCTTGTTCTTGGAAAGCTCGGAAACCGCCGCGGTCCAGCCCCAACAGATATAGGGGGCCCGGTTGGGGGTCTCAAAGGTGTCCCACTTTTTGGCCTTGCGGTTCCAGACCTTGCGTGCTCCGGGCAAGGGAGCGGCCGCCACCTTGTTGCGGATGCGGCTGTCTTTTTGCATGGCCTGGATAAAGGCGTCGTCCCAACTGTAGCTCATCAGGGCCTGGCCGCCGCCGAATGAGAAGATTTCGTCGCCTAGCCCGAAGTTGTTGCCGCCCGGAGGCCAGGCCTTCTGGGCGTCCACGAACAGCTCAAGGCCCTTGACCCAGCCCGGATTGTTTACCAAGGGCTCCATGGTCTCAAGGTCAAAGAAGAAGCCGCCCTTGACGCCCGGATGCTTGGCATAGGGGGCCACCCGGCTGATAAAGGCCGAGAACATGAGGTCGTCGCGCTTGGCCACCTCGGCGCTGCCGAAGTTCACCTTCTTGTCGTTGTCCCAATCCCAATTGGAAAAGTACTTGGCGATCTCATTGTACTCGTCCCAGGTCTCGGGCACCTTGAGGTCCTTGCCGGTGTCCTTCTTGTACTTGGCCTGCATCTTGGGGTCGTCGAAGATGTCGCTGCGGTACTTGAGGTAGTGCCTATCGCCGTCCACCGGGTACTGGCTCATGGTCTCGCCCCAGGTGGCCACATCCTTGTAGTTCTTGGTCACGTCCTTCATGCCGCTGACTTGGCCGTACTTTTGCGGCACTTTGGCCAGATGGCGGTTGAAGTCGCCGATCCACAAGGAGCCGTAGAACAGAACGTCATAGGCGTTCTGGCCGGTCTGGAAGGGGATCATGATGCGCTGGTACAAATCGCCGAAGGGCACGTGCACCACGTTCACCTTGGCCCCGGTCAGCTCCTCAAACTGCTTGGCGTGCAGGGCGGTGGGCTCGCCCATGACCGGGACCGCATGGGTGATGATGTTCAGGGTGCGGCCCGAGTAGTCCTTTTTGTCGATGGCCTCATAGGAGCAATCGCCGGGTACGTCCGCCTCGATGCCGTACTTCGTGTAATCCGCCGCCTGGCAGACTGAAAGGGCCATGAGGAGCACGGCGCAAACCATTAAAATCAGGCGAAGCTTTTTCACATTTCCCTCCTTTTTTCCTATGTATGGTCGGTTTTTAGGGAATCAAAATGGCCCTCCCCCGCACTTTGCCGTGATGCAGATCCTTAAGCGCCTGATTAGCCTGGGAGAGGCTGTACTCCTGCACCGAGAGTTCCACCAAACCCCGCTCGGCCAGGGCCATGAGTTCCACCAATTCCGGATAGGTGCCCACCAGGTTGCCCACGATGGTCCTTTCGGTGGTGATCATGTCGATGGTGGGTATCTCCACCTTGCCGCCGTAACCCACGATGTAGTAGAAGCCGTCGTTGCGGGTCATGGCCAGGCCCTGTTCCACCGCGTCGCCCTCGGCCACCAGATCGAGGACCGCCTCGGCCCCGTGACCGCCGGTTATGGCCAACACCTCCTCCACCACGTGCTCGTCTGCCAGCACCGTGTGCTCGGCTCCCACCTCCTTGGCCAAATCCAGGGCCATCTGAGACTTGTCGGTCACGATGATCTCGGCCGCGCACAGGGCTTTGAGGCACTGGATGCCTATGTGGCCCAGGCCGCCGGCCCCGATCATCACCGCGTACTGGCCGGGTAGAAGATGGCGCGAAGCTTTCTTGCACGCCCGGTAGGCGGTGAGCCCGGCGTCGGTGTGCGGAGCCACGTCCTTGGGCGCCAGGTTGTCGGGCAGTTTGATGAGGGTGCGGGCGTTGGTCTTTAAATACTCGGCATAGCCGCCGTTGGCGTTGATGCCCGGGAAGTAGCTCTCGGCCGCGTGCATGTCATTGCCCCGGCGGCAGGCCAGACTGGTGCCGTCCGTGGCCAGAGGATGCACGATGACCGCGTCACCCACCTTGACATGCTCCACCGCCGGGCCGACCTCTTCCACCCATCCCGCGTTTTCATGGCCCAGGATGTGAGGCAGCTCCACCTCGGCGTGGTTGCGCCATATGCCCTCGATGATGTGCAGGTCCGTGCGGCAGACACCGGCGGCCCCGATGCGCACTATCACATCGTTCTGCTTTTCTATCTTGGGCTCGGGCACATCCTGGTAAATCACCCATTCCGGCTTGGTCAAAGCCTCGTCATATTCATGCATTACCGCTGCTTTCATCTCCCCATGATCCTCCTTGTAAAAAAGTTTCTCAAAATAGAGCCATGTGGGATGCCCCCCGTAAAGCAAGCCATGTGCCAGGATCGATAAAATGATTTATGGCTGTAATTTCAAAGAGTAGGCTGGTGAAGAATATCTGACGGGATCAGGCGGGTTGTTATGAAATTGCACACACGCGTTTAATGAGTGTTGTAAAAATCAACAACAAAAGGACCCTATCCAGCGAGGCGAGACTTTGGCCAACGACCGGGCCAACAGGTTATAGTTTTCCCGCCAAAGCGCTAACTGAAGGCAAGCTGTGTAAAAGGGCTGGGGTGAGGCCATTCGGCTTCCACGCCATAAGGCATGCCGGAGCGGCGCTTTTGGATCAGCAAAGGATTCCCTTGGGCACCATCCAGAAGATTCTGGGCCATGAGAACCGCACCACCACCGAAATCTACCTGCACAATCTGGAAGGTGCGGAGCGGGAAGCCATGAAGGTGTTCGAGAACGCCAGCGCCGTGCGAGAGGCCGGTTTTCAAGAAAAGTCCCTCTCAGATGGAAACCAGCGCCCGAGGCTAAAACTAGTAAAGGGCTAAGCTATTCGCCTAACCCTTTGGATTTATTTGGCGGAAGTGCATGGGAATCGAACCCACCTGCCGCCCTCTTCAGACGGCACACCGGATTTGAAGTCCGGGAGCCCCACCAGTGAGCTATCCACTTCCACCTCAAAATCTAGCATTGCCCAAAAGGCCAGTCAAGGCAGGTAATAAGAACCTTAAGGTCTTTGTTGGTGTAGTTGGCGGGCTAATCTCAGCGCCGCTTCAGGCGAGTCTACTTTTCCATCCAACTGCGCCTCGCGCACTGCCTTGAGGAGCCTGCCTATCTCGGGCCCCGGCTCCAGGCCCAACTCAGACATAAGGCGGCTGCCTTTCAGCAAGGGCGGGGCTGCCAGGGCCTGGGCCAGCCTCTCGTCGCGCATCCGGCATACCTCGCCCAAAAGCTCCACCAACCGTTCCTCTGCGTCCTCGGGCCGTAAAGGCCCCTTGCCCGCCAGGGTGTCGGCCAAGGCCACAAGAAAAAGGCCGATGAGGTCCCCTGCCGCCGCCTCCAGCAGCCGCCGCACCGCCCTATCCGTTAGTTGGCCCCGGCGCTGGGCGCCTAAAAGATGAAACGGACGCATGTGCCCAGCCACCATGCAAGCCACATATTCGGCGTCGGCCTTACTCAGGCCCAGGTCCCGGCAGGAAAGCCTGGCCATGTCAGCACCCTTGGTGTCGTGGCGGTAAAATGTGGCCCAACCCGGCTCCCTCTCCTGGCGGGTGGCCGGTTTACCCAAGTCGTGAAACAAAGCGGCCGTCATAAGCAGGGCCCGGCGGCGCTGATCGGAAACATAAATTTCAACCTCGCCTGCCA
>JASFOZ010000332.1:0-5340 GCA_050116255.1 Desulfarculaceae bacterium | reverse complement strand
TTCGATGCCCACCGCCTTGGCCACGGCTAAAAGCGTTGGCGCCAATATGATGATCGCCGCCCCGCCTTCCAGAAACATACCGATGAATATCAAGAATACGTTGATCAGTAGCAGTATGAGGTATGGGTTCTGGGTGATGGTTAGCATGCCCTGGGCGATCTGCTGCGGTATCTGTTCGGCGCTCAGTATCCAGGCGAAGATGTTGGCCATGCCGATGATCAACAGCAATACAGCGGTGGTGACGCCGCTGCTTTTGAATATCTGGGGAAGGTCTTTTAGGTTGAGTTCCCGGTAAAAGACGGTGCCCAGAATAAAGGCGTAGAGAACCGCCACCGCCGCGGCCTCGGTGGCGGTGAAGATGCCCCCCAATATGCCCCCCAAAATGATCGCCGGAGCCAGCAGGGCCGGAAAGGCCCGGACAAAAGCAGTAAAGAAGCATTCGGCGGTGAGGGGTTCGGTATCACGCGGATATCTGCGCCTGACGGAGATGATGTAGCTCAGGGCCATCATGCCCAGGCCCAAGAGCAGACCAGGCACCACCCCGGCTACAAAGAGCCCGCCGATGGAAAGCCCGGTGGTCACCCCCATAATGACCATGAATATGGAGGGCGGTATGATGGGGCCCATGGTGGATGAGGCCGCAGTGACCGCGGCGGAAAAGCCAGGGGTATAGCCTTTTTTGACCATGCCCGGAACCAGGATGGTTCCCATGGCGGCGGCGTCTGCCACCGCCGAGCCGCTGATGCCGCCGAAGAACATGGAGGCCACGATGTTGGTGTGGGCCAGCCCACCGGGAATGCGCCCCACCAGCACTTGGGCGAAATCAATCAGCCGCTGGGTGGTGCCGCCCCGGTTCATCAATTCCCCGGCCAGCACGAAAAAGGGCACCGCCATTAGAGGAAAGCTGTCCACTCCGGTGAATGCGCGCTGGGCCAAGACCAATAAGGATTCATCCATTATATAAAGGCCCACCAGGGAGGTTATACCCAGGCAAAAGGCCACCGGGATGCCCAGAGCCAGACTCAGAAGGAATACGCCGGCCAGGACGGGGATCATTTATCCTCCTCCCCGGCCTTGCATTCGTCGCCCAAGGCGTCTGGGTTCAGTACGGATGCGGCGATATTGGCCTGGCTGCCCATGTCGCTGGGCCAGCGGTCTTGCAGAATGTCGGCTAAGATGTCCAGGATCATCATCAGGGCCGCTGCCGGCACCGCGGCATAGGGGATCAGCATGGGGATCTCCAATGCCGGAGAAAGCTGATCCAGGTTGAAGTTGGCCAGCTCCACGCCCTGCCACAACAAGAAGGACAAAAAGGTCACGATGGTCGCCTGCACCACCGGTACCAGAAAGCGGTCATAGGTCCGGCCGGGAAGGCGGTCCACCAACACGCGCACGCCGATGTGACGCCCCTGGCGCAGGGCCACCACCGCACCCAAGCTGCCCATCCAGACCATCAGATAGCGGGCGGCTTCCTCGGACCAGGAGATGGATGCGCCCACTACGTACCGGAAAAAGACCTGCAGCAAGATGATGACGCTCATGGCGATGCCCAGCGCAACCAGCATCCAATTGCAGAACTTGACCTGGCGGTTGGCAAAGCTGTTTATGAGGCGGGAGATTGTGTGCATATGCCGGGTCCGGCCCCTATTTGAGGCGGGAGGCCGTTGCCAGCCCCCCGCCGTGGCTTGTGATTTTGGGCCTTATTTAACCTCTTTTAACTTTGCTTCTGCTTGTTTGATGTAGTCGTTCACGATGGCCTCGGCTTTGTCGCCCACTTTGGCCTCGGCGGACTTGGCTGCCGCCAGGGCTCCTTTCACCCACTCGTCGCCGATCTTGCTCTTGATAAACTTTAGGCCGGCGGGCTGGGCCAGTTTGCGGAACTGGCCGAGTTCCGCGCTCTTGGGTTTATAGATCTGCATGCCCTTGGCCTTGAGCTTGGCGATGCCCTCGATATTGGCCTTTTGACTGAACCCGTTATGAGTGGCTGCCAACACCTTGGCGGCATCGGCCACCACCTTCTGCTGGGAGGGGCTCAGCTTCTTGGTGAAGAATTTTTCGTTTACGAAAATGAACAGCGGATTGTAAAGGTGCCCGTCCAAGATCATGTACTTCTGCACCTCATAGAACTTCATGTCGTGGATCAAGACCACAGGGCATTCCATGGCATCCACGACCTTCTGTTGCAGGGCCATGTATAGCTCGCCAAAGGGAATGGGGGTGGGGTTGGCGCCCAAGGCCTTTACCATGGCCATATGGGCCGGATTCTCCATGGTGCGGACCTTAAGGCCCTTCATGTCTGCCGGCACCTTGACCTCGCGGACGGCATTGGTGAAGTGACGGTAGCCGTTTTCCGTGATGCCCAGGATACGGACGCCGGTCTTCTTCACAAAGGCCTTTTTGAACTTTTGGGCAAAGGGGCTCTCAAAGACCTCCCAGGCGGCGGGGGCGCTGGAAACGAAATAGGGAATGTCAAAGGCCATCACCGGCTGGAAAAATCCCGGCACCGGCCCGGAGGAGAGGGTGCCCATCTGGATAGTGCCCACCCGCACCCCCTCCAGGGCCTCGCGTTCGTTACCCAGTTTACTGGCATGATAGGCCTTTACTTCCACTTCGCCCTTGGTGCCTTTTTCCACCAGGTACTTGAAGATGGCCACTGCTTTCACGGTCCGGTTATCAGGCCGGTCAGGACCGGAGTTGGCCAGCTTGATCACCACCTTGGCGGATGCCAAAGAGGCGATACCCGCCACCAGCAGGACCGCCAGTAAGATGCAAATAATTCTCCTCATATCATTACTCCTTTTCCTAAAGACCTTCGATATTATGGGGCATTATTGAGCCGTACCTGTCGCGTGAAATTATCCGCTCCGCCACATGGTGTCAAGCGAATGTGCAGTCAGGATGGGGGTAATGGCGATTATCTGTTTAACGCCAGGCGGTAATCGGCCCCATGCCCCTTTTGACCACATTTAGTCTTGTTTACCCTGGTTTGGCACCTTATGTCCAGGCGCTGTATACAGGATTTCCTGCCGCCACCCCACCGGAGGCCGGCCTTTAAGGTCGCATCACTGAGCAGTCGATTTAGCGCTTGAATACCACCTGGCCATCGAAGATGGTGAGATCGGCCTGGGCGCGGCCGATTTCCATGGCGTCGATGTTGAAGATATCCCGGTCCAGCACCACCAGGTCAGCCAGCTTGCCCGGGAGGATGCTCCCCAGATCCTGCTGCCTGCCTGAGGCCAGGGCGGGTCCCATGGTGTAGCTCCAGACCGCTTCTGCCACGCTTAGGCATTGACCGGCATACCATCCGCCTTCCGGGGTTCCGTCCAGGCGGCGGCGGTTCACAGCGGCGTGGATACCTAATAGGGGGTTGGGGTCTGAGACCGGGGCGTCAGAGCCAAAGGACAGGCCTATGCCGGCATCGAGCAGGTCCCGGAAGCGGTAGGCCAGGCGGCCGTTTTTACCCATTGCCTGATCCATCACCTCCAGGTCGTCCAATATGTGCATGGGCTGGACCGAGGCCATGATCCCCAGCCCGGTCAACTTAGGCACATCTTCACTCCGGATCATCTGCAAATGCTCTATGCGGTGAGGTGCGCAGGGCAAGGGGTTGCCCGGCGAGTGCTGCTTGTTGATTTGCGCCAGTGCCCTCAAGAGCTCGCGCACCGCCCGGTCGCCGATGGCATGGGTTGCCGCCCCCAGGCCAGCCCTCTCGGCGCGCTGAATCAAAGAGGCCAACTCCGAAGCCGGCGTCAGGGGCATGCCGCAGCCGGCGTCCAGATAGGGCTCCAGCATCCAGGCGGTGCGGGCGCCTACGGAGCCGTCGCTGAAAAACTTGACATGGCCCACCCGCAGGCGGTCATTGCCAAAGCCGGTGCGCAGGCCCAAGGAGATGATCTCATCCAGCCGGTCGCCGGGCAGGCACATCCAACAGCGCAGGTTAAGGCGGCCCTCTTGGTCCAGGCGCTGCCAGGCGGAAAAGGCCGGCTGGGCGCACACCCCGCCCATGATGCGCAGGTCATGCAGGCCGGTCAGGCCCAGGGAATGCAGGCGGGGCATGGCAGCGGCCATGGCCTCCAGCACCTCGTCATGGCTGGGCCCGGGTATATGCTCCCCCACCAGGTTGATGGCCTTTTCGCGCAACACGCCGGTGGGTTCCTGGTTGCGGCCCCGCTCTATGACCCCTTCCGGCGGGTCGGGCGTGGCCTTGTCAATGGCCGCCAGGTGCAGGGCCGGGGAGTTGGCCAGGGCCATGTGCATGTCGCGGCGGTATAAGAGCACCGGGCGTCCGCCCGCTGCCTGGTCCAGCTCTTGCCGGCTGGGGAAGCGCGGCTGGAGCCAGGCGGACTCGTCCAGGCCCCGGCCGGTCAGCCAGCGGCCGGGCGGTACCTGGGCGGCGGCCCGGGATATCAGGCCCAGGAGTTCATCGCAGGATGAGCAACCTCCCAGGGGCAGGTTGAGCAGGCTCAAGGCCCAGTCATAGTAATGGATATGGCCGTCGTTCAGGCCCGGCAGGACCAGCCTTTTGCCCAGGCCGATGATCTTGGTTCCGGAATCGGCCAGGGCCAGGATTTCATCATCCTCACCCGCCGCCTGGATGCGGTTGCCCGCGATGGCGACCGCGCTGGCCCGGGGCCGCTGCGGATCCTGGGTGAATATGTTTCCGCCCTTTAGAATCAGGCTGTTCATTATCTTCCATCTTCAGAGGCTAAGAGCCGGTCAGCATCCACAGGCATATCCTCATCAACCTATCTTTTCAAAAGACCACTGGTCTTGCTCCTTATGGAGCACGACGCGGTTGTGTCCCAGCCACCGGGAATCGTCCGGCTGGGGAAATTCCTCCCGGAAATGGCATCCCCGGCTTTCCCGGCGGCGCAAGGCGGATTCCAATATCAGGCGGGCCGTGACCGAGGCCATCTGCAGCTCCTGCAGGCGCAGGAACTCCTTGGCATCCGTGACCTCACTGGTTTGGGAGACCTCCCGGGATATGCCGGCAATCAGGGACAGGCCCTTTTCCAGCCCTTCCCGGCTGCGTCTGATGCCGCCGTATCGCCACATGATCCGCTTCAATTCGGTCTTCAGGGTGTTCGCGTCCTGCTTGGGTTTTCCCGGCCCTTGAGCGGGCAGCATGGAGCTCAGTTTCGCCTGGACGTCATCAGCGGCTGGGGGGCGCCTGCCCTGGGCGCAGGCAGCGGCGGCCTTGCCCGCCCTGGTTCCAAAGACGATGGTTTCGGTGAGGGCGTTGCCGCCCATGCGGTTGGCCCCGTGCACGCCGCCGGTTGCCTCCCCGGCGGCAAACACCCCGGCCAGGTTGGTGGCCCCATGGGTGTCAATGCACAGCCC
>JASFOZ010000331.1:0-5341 GCA_050116255.1 Desulfarculaceae bacterium | reverse complement strand
GCCTTATGCGGCACACATTCAATAGCCTGGACCGGTTGGATATGAGCCCCACCGCCTTCACCAGTTTGGGCTCAGACCTGATGGAGCATTTCTTATTCATCGTGGCCCCGGTTTGGATCGCGGTTTTTATGATATCCATCTTCATCAACTTGGCCCAGGTGGGCTTTTTGTTCGCACCCAAGCGCATCAAGCCTGACCTTAAGAAGTTAAATTTTGTCACTGGCCTTAAAAAGTTCGTCTCTTTACGTATGCTGGTGGATCTGGGCAAGAACATCGGCAAGCTGGTGGTGGTGGGCGCTGCCGCCTACTTCACCATCCGGGAGGAGTGGGAAAACCTGCCCCTGCTGGGCGATATGAGCCTGATCGAAACCCTGCTCTACATCATATCGGTGTGCTTCACCATCTTCTGGCGCTGCATGCTGGCCATGTTAATTTTGGCCATTCTGGACTGGATTTATCAAAAATACGATTTCGAGAAGAACCTGAAGATGTCCAAGCAGGAGGTAAAAGACGAGTACAAGCAGAGCGAGGGCGATCCTCAGGTCAAGTCCCGCATCCGTACCATTCAAAGGGAGCAGGCCCGCAAACGCATGATGGCCAGCGTGCCCGAGGCCGACGTGGTAATTACCAACCCCACGCATCTGGCCGTGGCCCTGGCCTACCGCTTGGAGCAGATGGACGCTCCCGAGGTGGTGGCCAAGGGAGCCAACAAAATAGCCGAGCGCATCAAGGAGATAGCGCGGGAGCACGATATACCGGTGATTGAGGACAAGCCTTTGGCTCAGGCCCTTTTCAAATCGGTGGAGGTGGGCCAGTCCATACCTTCCGACCTTTACGAGACGGTGGCTTCCATCCTGGCTCACGTCTTCCGGATGAAGAACCGCCACCGCGAGTTTTTAAAAGGCAGGGCCGGCGCTGGTTCCTAAGGCCCAAGGAGTTAAAACATGGCCGAGGCCACAACCGATAAATTCCGCAAGTTCTTCGCTTCGCCCAGCCTAGATTCGGGCAACATGGCCGAGGTGGGCATGGCCGCCGGGCTGGTCGCCATCCTGGTGGTGATGATCATCCCCTTGCCCCCCTTTCTTCTGGACATTCTGCTTTCCTTTAACATCACCTTCGCCATGGTGATCCTGCTCACGGGCATGTACACCCTGAGGCCTTTGGATTTCAGCGTATTTCCTTCGGTGCTTTTGGTGACCACCCTGTTCCGCCTGTCCTTGAACGTGGCCTCCACCCGCCTGATCCTGCTGCACGGCGATGAAGGCACCACCGCCGCCGGCCAGGTCATCAAGGCCTTCGGCATGTTCGTGGTGGGAGGCAACTACTTCGTGGGCCTGGTGGTTTTTATCATCTTGGTGATCATTAACTTCATCGTCATCACCAAGGGCGCCGAGCGTATCGCCGAGGTCAGCGCCCGCTTCACCCTGGATGCCATGCCCGGCAAGCAGATGGCCATCGACGCCGATCTCAACTCCGGGCTCATCGACGAGGAGGAGGCCAAGACCCGCCGTTCCGATATCGGCCGGGAGGCTGATTTCTACGGCTCCATGGACGGCGCCGCCAAGTTCGTGCGCGGCGACGCCATCGCCGGCATTGTTATCACCCTCACCAACATTATCGGCGGCCTTCTGATCGGTATGTTGCAAAAGGAGATGGATTTCTTCCAGGCCGCCCAGACCTACACCGTACTGACTATCGGTGACGGTCTGGTCTCTCAAATACCGGCTCTTATCATCAGCACCGCCGCCGGTGTCATGGTATCCCGCGCCGCCAGCGACGCCTCCATGGGCCGCGAGTTCTACAAACAATTTTCCATGCAGCCCAGGGCCATCGGCCTCGCCGGCGGCATCGTCTTCACCTTCGGGCTGGTGCCGGGCCTGCCCCACGCCGCTTTCATGATTCTGGGTACAGGCATGGGCGGACTATCCTATCTGCTTTTCCGGGAGCAGAAGGCGGCCCAGGTTCAGGCCCGGGCGGCCGAGGCTGCGGCGGCGCCCCCCCCGCCGGGCCCGGAACAGGTGGAGGCCCTTTTACCCCTGGATGTTTTGGAGCTGGAGGTGGGCTATGGGCTCATCCCTCTGGTGGATGAGGAGCAGGACGGCGACCTCTTGGAGCGCATACGCAGCATCCGCCAGCAGTTGGCCCTGGAGCTGGGCATCGTGGTGCCTCCGCTGCACGTGCGCGACAATCTGCAACTCAAGCCCGGCGGCTACGCCATCCTTATAAAGGGCAACGAGGTTACCAGCGGAGAGCTTATGATCGACTATCTGTTGGCCATGGATCCCGGCGACGCCAAAAAGCCCATCGACGGCGTACCCACCAAGGAGCCGGCCTTCAACCTGCCCGCCCTTTGGATTCCCCACTCACGCAAGGAGGAGGCCCAGTTCGCCGGCTACTCGGTGGTGGACCTGTCCACGGTGATAGCCACCCACCTAACCGAAGTGATAAAGGCCCATGCCGACGAACTCCTGGGCCGTCAGGAAGTCCAGAGCCTTCTGGACAACCTGTCCAAGACCTCGCCCAAGGCGGTGGAGGAACTCAACAGCCAGCTCACCCTGGGGCAGGTGCAAAAGGTTCTGCAGAATCTGTTGCGCGAGCGGGTGAGCATCCGCGACCTGCTGACCACTGCCGAGACCCTGGCAGACTACGCGCCCATGAGCAAGGACCCGGAGATGCTCACCGAGTACTGCCGCCAGAAGCTGGCCCGGGGCATACTCAAGTCCATAGTGGGCACGGACAAGGATTTGCATGCTCTCACTCTGGACCCGGCCATTGAGGACTTGATCACCGCCAGCATCCAGCAGACCGAGCACGGCACCTATCTTTCCATGGACCCGGGCAAGGTGCAGATGGTCATAGCCGGCCTGAGTAAGAAACTGGAGAGCTTCGGGCAACTGGCCCAGCCGCCGGTGGTGCTTTGCTCGCCGGTGGTGCGGCGGC
The DNA here is from genome assembly GCA_050116255.1 of Desulfarculaceae bacterium. GTDB lineage: Bacteria > Desulfobacterota > Desulfarculia > Desulfarculales > Desulfarculaceae > JASFOZ01. The sequence continues at coordinate 2,401 of JASFOZ010000331.1, read as the reverse complement.
ATTTCCGCCGCCTGGTGGAGCGCTTTGTCCCCACCCTGGCCGTGCTCAGTCACAGTGAACTGGTATTGAATTTGAACATCCATTCCGTGGGCACGATCAAGCTCACTGGAGCCCAGGCCCCGGCCGTGGCCACGGGATAGAACCGCGGGGAAGAGAAAACAGCCCATGCGAGTGAAACGCTATACCGGAAAGGACATGGCCTCGGCCATGCGGCAGGTCCGCCAGGAACTGGGGCCCGAGGCGGTCATCCTGGCCACGGGCAGTCTGCCCGGCGGGGAGGTCGAGGTGTCGGCCGCGGTGGAGGTGCCTGAAACCCAAACCGCGGCCACGGAACTTCCCGGCCCGGAAGAGGGCCCGAACCGGGGCTCCTCCGGGGACATGGCCTTTTCCGCCCTGGCCCGGCGGCTGGACGGCCTGGGGGACATGCTCTCCCGTCACCTTGTGGTCAGCGAGGCTGCCTCCAGCTTCGCCGCCCGGCCCGAGGTGGCGCCCTTGTACAGCCATTTGACCGGCCAGGAGGTGGATGCAGCCATTATCATCAGGCTGCTGGACGGGCTCAGCGCCCCTGACGGCCACGGCCTTTTGCCCCGCTTGTCGATCCGGCTGAAGAAGATGTTTAATCAGTGCGCCCCCCTCAAGGTGAATCTGGGCCACCCTTCAGTCTGGGCGCTGATCGGCCCCACCGGCGTGGGCAAGACCACTACCGTGGCCAAGCTGGCGGCCATCTTCTCTTTGCAGCACCGCCTCAAAGTGGGACTGATAACCGTGGACACCTACCGCATGGCCGCCGCCGAACAGCTCAAGGTATACGGCCGCATCCTTGAGGTTGACACCTTGGTGGCGGCCTCGCCCGAGGAAATGAAGCAATCCCTGGACAAATTCTCTCACCACGATATTATCCTGGTGGATACCGTAGGCCGCGCACCTTCGGATCTGGATAATCTGAAAGAACTTAAAGCCATTCTCCAGGTGGTGCCGGATCTGGATTGCCACCTGGTTTTGGCCTGCCCCACCCGTGATACGGATCAAAAGAAGGTGGTGGAAGGCTTCGCCGGTTTTTCACCCAAGAGCCTGATCTTCACCAAACTGGACGAAACCGACACCTTCGGCCCCATTCTCAACCGGGTGGTGCGCACGGGACTGCCGGTGAGTTACCTCGCCAACGGCCAGAAGGTGCCGGACGATATAACAGAGGCTTCCCGCGACGAGCTGGCGCGCCTGCTTCTGCCGGACCGTTGCGAGATATCTTGGTAATGGATAAGGAGCCTGCATGGACCAAGCCCAAACCCTAAGGCGGATGGCCGCCAAAAAGAAGACGGCTTCAACCTCTGGCCCCCCTTTACGCACGCTGGCCGTCACCAGCGGCAAGGGAGGGGTGGGTAAAACCAACCTGGTGGTCAACCTCGCCCTGGAGCTTTCCCGCATGGGGCGGAAGGTGCTCATCATCGACGCCGACCTGGGCCTGGCCAATGTGGATGTGGTCTTGGGGCTCAACCCCAAGTACACCCTTGCTGATGTTATCCACGGAGACAAAGAACTGTCCGAGGTGGTGTTAGATGGTCCCGGAGGTATTCAGATCCTGCCCGGGGCCAGCGGCGTAAGCGAGCTGGCCGCCTTGAGCGGCGATGAAAAGCTCATGATCCTGCAGGAGTTGGATGGTTTTGAGAGCAGCGCGGACACGGTGATAATCGACACCGCCGCCGGCATAAGCGATATGGTGCTCTATTTCAACATTGCCGCCCAGGAGCGGATTGTGGTGGCCACCGACGAGCCCACCAGCCTCACCGACGCCTACGCCATGATAAAGGTGCTGATGACCAGACATCAGGAAAGGCGGTTCAAGCTGGTGGTCAACAACGTGAAGGAGGCCGCTCAAGCCAAAAACGTGTACCGCAAGCTGGGAGCGGCGGTGGATCATTTTCTGGGCGGGGTTTCTCTGGATTATCTGGGCTTCATCCCCAACGATCCGGCTGTGAACCAATCGGTGATGCAACAAAAGCCGTTGGTCCAAGCCTTTCCCAACTCCCCTGCGGCCAGGGCTATCAAGGGCCTTGCCAAGACCTTGTTGGCTCAACCGGTGGACATTGCCGGGGGCAATATTAAGTTCTTCTGGCGCAGATTGGTGGATATGGCGTAGAATTCTAATGATATTTGCGTTAGATACCGTCATGGTCGGCGATAATCCGGCGGACGGGTAAAATAGGCTTTTTTATGAACACTTACGTGGAAAACGGTCAAGAGGTCACTCAAGGAGGCCTTGATCCCAAGGCCAGGGAAGCGTTGATCTTGGAGCATACGCCCTTGATCCGTTATGTGGCCGGCCGCATAGCCATGCGCCTGCCCGCCCATGTATCCCTGGATGACCTTACCAGCGCCGGAGTCTTGGGTCTTATCGACGCCG
>JASFOZ010000330.1:0-5364 GCA_050116255.1 Desulfarculaceae bacterium | reverse complement strand
GAGCATCACCAGGGTGCGCCCTCCATAGACCGCCGCCATCACCGCCTGGATGCCGGCCACGTGGTACAAAGGCACGGTCAAGAGATTGCGTTCCTCAATTTCCGGGTTGGCCGGTTCCACGCTGGAGAGCAGGTAAGAGACAAAGGCCTTGTGTGTCTGGGGCACCCCCTTGGGCAGGCCGGTGGTGCCGGAGGTGTACATCAGGATGGTGACCTCGTCTTCCTCGGCCTCAGGCTGGCGCGGCTCGGAAGAAGCCTGGTCCATCAGATCCTGGTAATAGGGCAAGCCCTCCACCGGCTCATCCAGGGTGATCACCTCCTGCAGGTGAGGCAACTTTCCGCGCAGGGGCTGGATCAAATCCAGATAGCGATTACCAGTCAGGACCACTTTGCTCTTGGAGTGGGCGAGCAGGTACTCGAGCTCCTCGCTCTTGGCCCGGAAGTTCAGGGGCACGAAAATGGCCCCCAGAATGGCGCTGGCAAAGTAGGCCTCCACGTACTGATTGCAGTTGACCTGCAACATGCCCACCCGATCTCCCTTGCCAACCCCAAAGCCGGCCAGGAAGTTCGCCGCCCTGTTGACTCTTTCCTGCAGCTGCTGAAAAGTCCAGCGCTTACCATCGAAAACAATGGCATCCCGCTCGGGACAGATCGCGGCTGCGATTTCTAAAAAATCAGTGGTGTTCATCGAAAACTTCCAGCCCCGGCCCTCTGCCACATATCCAGCGGCATCTAGGGCCTTATTTCATCAGCTTTGGTTTTGAAACTTGTGAGCCCTAAGACGTCCCGCCAGCATCTGCTCCACATTCCTACCCTGCTCCAAAGTCAGGTCCATCCCCCGGTTCACCGCTTGTTTGGCGTAGCGCACGGCCATTGGGTCCAGATCCGCGATGCTTCCCGCCAACTCCTCAGCGGCGGGAAGCAGCTTTTCCGGAGCCAGGACCCGGTTCACCAGCCCTATTTGCAAGGCCTCTGCAGCATCCAGCCAGCGGTTGGTCAGAAGCATCTCCATGGCCCGGGCTCGGCCAATCGTCCGGGGCAGAGTCTGGGTGCCGCCAGCGGCGGGGATTATGCCCAAGCCCACCTCAGGCAGGCCGAAACGCACGTTATCAGCAGCCAGACGCAGATCGCAGCATAGGGCAATCTCCAAACCAGACCCTAGTACAAAACCGTGCAAGGCACAGATCAACGGCTGGGGCAGCCCCAGCAGCCGCCCCCACACATCGCGGGCAAATCGCACTTGCCGGGCGATGACCGGCGAGGGTGCTGTGAGGAATTCGCTGAGGTCGGCTCCCGCGCAAAAGGCCTTGTCCCCGGCTCCCTTAATCACCACCACCCTAACTTCGTCATCAACCTGGATGGCGCCAGCCACCTCATAGAGATCGTCGCGCATGGCCAGGTTATAGACATTGAGGGCCTCGGGTCGATTGAGGGTCAGCCAGGCTACGGCGCCCTGTTTTTCATAAATCAAGGTACCGAAGTCGCTCATGGCCTTGTACTCCCTGCCAGTGATCTCATTGGCCGGTAAAACTAGGTTTCTTTTTCCTCTGAAAGGCGGTTATGCCTTCCCGGCGGTCCTGGGTGGTGTGCAGGTGGAGATATAGGTCCGCCTCCAGGCGTAGACCTTGCTCCAGCCTCATGTCCAGGCCGTGGTTCACCGCCTCCTTGACATAGCGCATGGCTATGGGTGCCTTTTCGGCCATCTCTTTGGCCATCCCCAGGGCGGTGGTCAAAAGCTCCACGGCAGGTGCCACCCGGTTGACCAGCCCCCGTTCCTGGGCCAGCGCCGCCGCGATGGGCTCGCCGGTCAGAACCATCTCCATGGCCAAGGTCTTGCCTACCAGACGCGGTAAAAGTTGAGTGCCACCATCGGCAGGCATCAGACCCTCTTTGATCTGGGGCAAACTGAAGGTGGTCTCTGCTGTACAAATGCGTACGTCGCAGGCCATGAGCATTTCCAGACCCAAACCGCTGACCTCGCCTGCACATGCGCCGATCACCGGCAGATCCAGCCCGCTTATGATCCCGGCGGGGGATGACAACAGGCCCTCGATCCTGGGAAACAGGGCTTGATTCTTAAAGGCAAATGCCTCCCTGCCCTCCCCGGTTATCACCACCAGGGCCACCTCCGGCTCAGCAGACGCCTGTTGACAACAATCTTCTAACTCGCCGGAAAAGACCTCTACGCGGGCGGGATCATCCCAGGGACCTTGTATCTGAATATGGGCGATTGGGCCCTCCATGTTCATCCCAAGCACACCGCCATCCATTCTGGATTTCTCCTGGTACCTTTTGTAGGCCCGCCAGCCCTCTTATTTATGAAAGAAAATTTAGCTTTTGTCTCTAAAATTTCTAATAATATTATCGCACAACGCATCCACTATCCAAACACATATCTTACTTAAATTAAATATAGCCAACGTGGCTGCATTGAGAATAAAATTTGGACATTAAAAGCGACTCATCCTGGCCGACCGCATAGCTTATTTGCAATATCAATATCTATATTATTAGTAATATAAATAGCTTAAAAGATTAATTGGCCGATAAAGTCATGGCCGGTATACTACTTCGGCCATATAAATGGTGTCAAGAAAATTTTTTTTAATTAAGGAGTTGACAGCGAATTTAAAATTTTTGTATGATTCGTATATTGATCCTTAAAACTTATAAGATCACCAAAAAACTTTAGCACAGTGAAAGACTTTAGTCGCAAGAACGCAACTTAAATAAATGAATATAACACCTGCAAAACAGCCAAGTTTCACTAAGTGAAAGTTCATTATATTTGTTAATATAATTTAACCATTTGGTCGAGGAGTGATATTTAGCATTCCAAAATGAGCTTTCATTATCTTTAGGCAAAAGGCAGGGGAAAGGTTTTTGACTAGCCAGGTAATTCATAAATTTTAGGCAATGAGCACACCGCATTTTTATCTGGAAGGGGCTATGGCTTGAGGGCACAGAGGCAAATCCAGGAGGGGGCTAATCACCGAAAGTTTGGGGCTGAAGCTCCACTGGCACAAGCCTTTCATGCCTCGGTTGTCCGGTTCGCCACAGCATGTCTAACCACTGCCAAAAATTTTCCGGCACGGGAGGGCCGGGCGGTCCACCTAACTATGAATATACGCCACGATGGCCAACCGGACCCCTCCCGTCCCGGATTCTCGACAAAGTGCTGCCATATCAATAACAACCGCCTGTCCTCAGGGCAAGCGTGGTCCGATATAAGCTATTATTCCTCTAACCGGCAGGTAGCAGGGAAAAGGACCGGCGATGGAGCCGTCCTTTGTACGCTTATTTCACCGCGCACTACAAGGCGCCCGGCACCCTGTCTGCCCCAGGGTATCTTACAAACCCGGGAATTTATTGATTTTAGTCGCTGCCTGATTAATATCATAACCTTTCCTTACCACCCGCATCAATCCCCAAGACAACCAGGAAATAGCGCGGGAACCTGGTCAAGCGCACCGCAAAGCCGGCCGCGTTCCGTCCAAGGATGGGGAAGTGGGTGCGTAAATTAGACACCTTTTGAAAGGTTGTAAAAAAGGCAAGCCAACGTAGGGAATTCTATAGAGAAATCGACTTCAGGCAGCCAAACGGCACGAACTCGATGAACTTTTTTGGGAGGTGGTTAGATGAAAAAGTTGCTCATCCTGGCAGGCATAGCAGTTTTTGTTCTTGCATCCGTCTTGAACGCGACTGCCGCAGGCCAAAAACCGGTGACCATAGTCATAGAGAGCGTTTATCCCTCCACGCACGCCCGGCTGGGTGTCAAGGCAGTAATAGGCACTTGGCTAGCCGCGGTTGAGAAGAACTCCAAGGGCCTTATTAAGTTCGAGCGCCACTGGGCGGGCGAGCCGGTGCCCTCTAAAGAAACTTTGGACGCTTTGGCAGTGGGCACCCTGGACGTGGTCGTAGCCTTCCCGCCATATTTCTCGGGCAAGATAGCTATCGCCGACGTCTGCGCTATGCCTAAGAACTTCAAGACCTTCGCTGATGTATTTGACCTGTGGTGGAACTCCCCCATGGGCGGCATCATCGACAAAGTCTACCAAAAGAAGGCCAACGCCAAGTTCATCTTCCCGGCCATCTTCGCTCCCGAGAACTTCCAGGTAAGCAAGAAAACCAAAAAGATACAGAAATTCTCTGACTTCGCTGGCCTGAAAATCCGGGCGGGCGGCGGTGCGCTCAACGCCACGGTGCGGGCTATAGGGGCCACCCCAGTGCAGACGGTGGGCGGCGAATACTACACCGCCATGCAAAGGGGCACCATAGACGCCGGCCTGATGACTACCTACTCCCTGGAAACCTACAAAATGTGGGAGGTCTGCGACCAAGTGGTCAACCCACCCATCTTCAACAACTGCTTCGTCGGCGTGTGGATGAACCTGGACAAGTGGAAAAAGCTATCCCCCGCCCTGCAGAAGGTCCTGGTGGATTCGGCCAAAAACCTAAAGAACCAATGGATCGATTTCTGCCAGAAGGATGACGAACGTATTGTCAAGATCGCCAGCGGCAAGGGAGTGAAGTTCTACACATTGCCTCCGGAAGAGCAGGCCAAGATGTGGAAGGCAGTGGCTCCGGTCTGGAACACCTACGTGTCCAACTGCAAGAAACAGGGTCTGGAAAAGGAAGCCAAGCAGGTACGGGAAATCGTCGAGAAACGTTTTGACTCCCAATAAGACTGATGGCAGCGGGAGGAGGGATGTCCCTCCTCCCGTTCCATTCCCGGTCTGGAGAAGATAATTCCATGAAAACTACTGGTGGCTCCCAAAGTTTCTGTTTCCGCGAAATGCCCGGCTTTCTGGGTAAACTAGCGCGGGGCCTGGAGTGGATCGGCAATCAATTGGGATGGATAGCCGGCGGCCTGACCGTGGTGATGATGGTCGCCCAGATACGAGAGGTGGTGGGCCGCCATTTTTTCAACATCCCTTCGGACTGGTCCCTGGAGCTCTGCGGTTACCTCCTGGTGGGCCTTGCCTATCTGAGTGCGCCTTTCACCGAGATCCATGACGGCCACATCCGCATCGATTTCTTTTATGAGCGCTTAGGAGGGCTGCGCAAAAAAGTAGTGGATATCTTCATCCTCCTGGTCAGCCTCACCTGGGCAGTGATCGTCTGCTGGCAAGGAGGGCGCATAGCCCTGCATTCCCTGGAGACCGGGGCCTGCTCGTCTGATTCCATGATGTGGCCCCTCTTTCCTTCTCAAGTGATGATCCCCATCGGAGCGGGCATGTTGGCTCTGGTGGTGGTGGCCAAACTGGTCAGAGACCTGTACCGACTGAGCGGAAAGTGGGGTGCATGATGGAATGGTGGCTGATACTCCTGCTCTCCTCTCTGATTTTGCTTGTGCTTATGGCCA
>JASFOZ010000329.1:0-5366 GCA_050116255.1 Desulfarculaceae bacterium | reverse complement strand
CCATAGCCTTGATACGGGCGAACTCCCCGGCATCGGGGTCGCGCCCGTTTTCAGCCTTGAACTTGTCCACCTGCTGGTCAATGGCCGTGTTCAGGAAAAAGGCCAGCATGATGGGGCCGGGGCCGTTTATGGTCATGGACACGCTGGTGTTGGGATTGACCAGGTCGAACCCGTCGTAGAGCACCTTGGCGTCCTCCAGGGTACAGATGCTCACCCCGGAGTTGCCCACCTTGCCGTAGATGTCGGGCCGCTCTTCCGGGTCCCAGCCATAGAGTGTGACCGAATCAAAGGCGGTGGAGAGCCGGGCCGCCTTGGCGTCGGAGCTGACCAACTTGAAGCGCCGGTTGGTGCGGAAGGGGTCCCCTTCGCCGGCGAACATGCGGGTGGGGTCCTCGTCAGTGCGCTTAAAGGGAAAGACCCCGGCGGTGAAGGGGAAGCGGCCGGGCAAATTCTCCCGGCGCATCCAGGTGTAGACCTCGGCCGGGTCCTCCCACTGGGGCAGGCATATCTTGGGTATGTGGCTGCCGGCCAGGGAGCGGGTGGTGAGAGGCACCCTGAACTCGCGCTCGCGCACGGTGTAGACGTATTCCTCGCCTGAGTAGGCCTCTTTCAGTTGCGGCCACTCGGCCAGGAGGCGGTGGGTTTGTTCGCTGTAGCTTTCCTCCAAGCGGTGCACCTCGGCCCGGAGCCGATCCAGGGCCGCCTCCAGCCCAGCCTCGCCCCGCCAGGCCTCGGCCATGGCGTCGTGGGTGTTCTTCATCTGCCAGACCTGGCGCACCAGATCCGCCTGCTCCTTGGTCTTTTGGTGATAGCCGCGCACGGTCTCGGCGATCTCGGCCAGGTAGCGGCCCCGCTCCGGGGGCACGATGATGGTCTTGCTGGAGGAATGCTTGCTCCGGGGCCGGGGCCGGGGGCTCTTGAAGTTCACCCCGGTCTTTTCCTTGACCGCGTCCAAAAGGCCCAGATACAGGCTGGTCACGCCGTCGTCATTGAACTTGCTGGCAATAGTTCCATAGACCGGCATCTCCTCCGGCGGCGCTCCCCACTGCTCCAGGTTGCGCTGCATCTGCTTACGCACATCCCTGAGTGCGTCTTCGGCCCCCCGGCGGTCGTACTTGTTGATGGCCACCATGTCGGCGAAATCCAGCATGTCTATCTTCTCCAGCTGGCTGGCGGCGCCGAACTCGCTGGTCATGATGTAGAGGCTTACGTCCACCACATCCACCACGGCGGCGTCGCCCTGGCCGATGCCCGCGGTCTCCACCAAGATCAGGTCAAAACCGGAGGCCCGCGCCACCTGGATCACGTCCCCCAGGCCCTTGCTGATCTCCAGGCCCGAGCCCCGGGTGGCCAAGGATCGTAGATAGATGCGGGGGCTGACCAGGGCGTTCATGCGGATGCGGTCGCCCAAAAGGGCGCCCCCGCTGCGCCGCCGGGTGGGGTCCACCGAGAGCACCGCCACCCGCTTTTGGGGGAAGTCGTGCAAAAATCGGATTAGAAGTTCGTCCACCAGGCTGGATTTGCCCGAGCCGCCGGTGCCGGTGAAGCCCACCACCGGAGCCCCCTTCTTGCCGGCCTTTTTGGCCAGGGCCTTGCGCCAGGGCCCCAGGGAATCGCCGTTCTCCAGGGCCGCCGTCTCCACGCAGGTGATGGCCCGGGCCACCAGGTTGGGTTGATCGGGGCTGAGGTCCTTCACAATATCGGGTCCCTGGCCGTCGCCCAGGGAGTAATCCAAGGATTTTACGAAGTGGTTGATGATCCCCTGCAGGCCCAGGCGGCGGCCGTCTTCAGGGGAGTAGATCTTGGCCACCCCGTACTCCTCCAACTCGCGGATCTCCTCAGGAACGATCACCCCGCCGCCGCCGCCGAAGACCTTGATATGCTCGCACCCTCTCTCTTTGAGCAGGTCCACCATGTATTTGAAGAACTCCACATGGCCGCCCTGGTAACAGCTAATCCCCAGGGCGTGGGCGTCCTCTTGTACGGCTGCCTCCACGCACTCGGCCACGGAACGATTATGCCCCAGATGGATCACCTCCACGCCGGTGGCCTGCAGGATGCGCCGGATGATATTGATCGCCGCGTCGTGCCCGTCGAAAAGCGACGCGGCGGTGACTACTCGTACGTGGTTTTTGGGCTTGTAAGGCTTGGTCTCCTGGCTCATAGCTCCACCTCGCGGACAAGGTTTGTGTTTTTCTAGGAGCCTGTCGGAGTAATCACGAAGACAGGCTCCTAGGCGGGCCATGGATGGCCCGCCGAAATCATGTCAGAAATCATCTGACGTGATTTCGAAAAATTGCTGGAATTCACTTCCAGCAATTTTCCAAAGGGAAAAGCCATGGAGGGCTTTTCCCGATAGACTCCTAGGTCAGCGCACCTAAAATAAGGCCGCACTGATGTCTTATATATTCATCCAGGCTGTATCTCTTGAGCAGGGCCCAGCGCCGGAAGGTCCACATGTGCCCCAGCACGGTGATATCCTGGGCCGTCAATTCAAGCTCCCCGTCCTCCAGGGATTTAAGGGACCCGTCCCCTACGCCTTGGCGCAACAGATCGGCGAAGATGGCGCTGATGCGCTCGTCATGGGCAAGCACGTAGCGCATGGACTCCTTGGGCAGGCTTTTGGTCTCCTGGTAGATGAGCAGGATATGGTCGCTCATCTGGTCGCAGACGGTGATATAAACCTCGATGGCCGTACCCAGGGCCTGGGCTCCGGCCTGGCCCCGCTGGAGGCGTTTGCTCAGCCGCTGTTCCATCTCCTCGTGAATGGCCTGGCAGACCAGATAGAGCACGTCCTCTTTGCTCTTTACGTACTCATACAGTGTGCCTATGGAAAAACCGGCGGCGCGGGCGATCTCGCGGGTAGTGGTTTTATGAAAACCCTTGGCCACAAACAGCTTCACGGCAGCGTCCACTATCTGGCGGCGGCGGCGGGAGACTAGCCCCGGGTCTTTAACCTCAGTGGGGATATCACGGGCCACACCTTGTGTTTGTCCAGAACTAGTCATGATTATTAATCTTTTGCCTTTGGTTTTCGCCGGCTTATAAAGCCGTTCTCTCCAGGGCCCGGTCCAATACAAATCCAGGGGCCCAGACAGAAGGTGACCGCATCAGCCTTTGCCAACACTGGTTCAGTTAACTGACTGAGCGCTCGCTCAGACAACTAATGATTAACCTTTTGACAGAAAAAGTCAAGGCCTAATCTGCATAACTTTGCCATGGGTAAAAATAAACCCCAGAACCTTGCCTTCATCCCTCTTAAAATGGTATGGGCCAAAAGCGCGTATATTTCCCGTAACCGGAGAGTGCCTGGTGAAACTTTACCGATGCTTTTTGGTTGCCGCCCTTTTGCTTCCGGCCTGCGCCAGCCCTTATCAATCCCTTGAGGTGGCGCCTGATTACGCCACTGGTAAGGTCTACACTGCAAAGGTGGAGATCACTCCAGACTACATGCAAAGGGACAAGGCCTTTGGCGGCCTGCCCGGTGGGGGCTGGGCCCACTGCGGCCCGGTGGCGGTGTCAAACTCCCTTATGTGGCTGGCAGGTCATGGCTACTCCAGGTTGGCCCCAAGCAGCGGCGACCGCAAAAAGGACCAATTCCAACTCATAAAGACCCTTTCCCAGCCCCAGTACCTTAACTGCGTAAGGGGAACCAGCCCCGCCAGGATCCTGCAGGGCGTGGAGGCCTACGTGAACGGCCACGGCTACCGGATTAAAAGGCTGGCGTACCAGGGCTGGCAATTCGTTCCTTACCGGTTCAGCAGCGGCCGGTTCAAGCCCAGGCCAGGCTGGATGCGGCGTAGCATAGAGGGCAACAGCTGCGTCTGGCTCCATGTCGGTTTTTACGTCTATGACGCCCAGCGGGATATCTATACCCGCAGCAGCGGACATTTCGTGACCATGGTGGGTTACGGCCACACCCGGCAAAATCCCTCTTGCCCCTATCTGATCATTCATGACCCCGCCCGCCGCTCCGGCCCTGGGATTGCCCATGAAAAGGCGGTGCTGGAGCCCATCACCGGCGGCGAACTGACCGGTATCTATCCAGGCCTGCCCCGGAGCGCTGCCGGTTATTACCGGCTCGGGGGCGAGATACGCATACACAAAAAGGCCGATGTGGCCATTCTGGAAGGGGTCATGGCCCTGGAGCTGGAGGCTCCTTAAATGGAGGGGCGTTGATTATGGGTGCGAAGATCATAAGACGTTTGCGAACCGGTGAGAGGAATCCAGAGCCCAGACATACTGCCAATCCGGAATCACGAGCCTCCAAACCCCGCAGCCCTGGCCATGTACTGGTGCTGGCCTGGGTGATTTTATGTCTAGGCATGGTTGGCCGGGCTGAGGCCCAAAACATCCATTCTGATCCGGCCATATCCTTGCGAACCTCATTTGCCTTGGCCCAGGGTTGGGACCAGGAAAAACTGTCCCAGGCCCGGCAGTTCGCTCAAAAGATCGGCTCCACCGCCGTGGTGGTAATGCATAAGGGTAAATTGGTGGCGGAATGGGGGGACACCGCCCTGCCTTCCAACACCCACTCCCTGCGCAAAAGCCTCCTCAGCGCGCTATACGGGGTGGCGGTTCAGAAAAAGCTCATCAAGCTCTCCAGCACCTTGGAGGACTTGGGCATTGATGACAACCCGCCCTCACTGACCCGGACCGAAAAACAGGCCACCGTATTGGACCTGTTAAAGGCGCGCTCCGGAGTATATCACCCGGCTGCCTATGAATCGGCCAAAATGAAGCGCCTGCGCCCTAAGCGCGGCTCCCACCCTCCCGGCACCTTTTGGTATTACAACAACTGGGATTTCAATGTCCTGGGCACCATCTTCGAAAAGCAGACCAACCTGAGCATAGGCAAGGCCTTTGCCAAGTGGATCGCCGGGCCCATCGGTATGCAGGATTTCAAGGCCGAAAACGTCAAATACGTGTGGGACGACTGTTCCCAACACCCGGCCTATCCCACCTGGATCTCAGCCCGGGATGTGGCCCGCTTCGGGCTGCTCTTTTTGGGCATGGGCAGATGGAACCAAAAGCAGATCATCCCTAAACAATGGGTCATAGACAGCACCACCAGCTACTCCCAGACCAAGAATTGGAGCGACGGCAAAGGGGGCTATGGCTATATGTGGTGGATAAGGCCCGGAATGGGCTATTATGGCAGCGGCGCCGCAGGACAGAAAGTGCTGGTCCTGCCCAAACAGGAACTGGTGGTGGTTAACCGAGTCAATACCGGGCCGCCCTCATTTTTGAAACTATCCCGCCAGGAAAAACGGCGCCTGACCAGGAATTTAAACCCGGTCTCTTTAGGCGAGTTTGTCCAGCTGGCGCGGCTGGTCATCCAGGCGGAGCCCACCAGCAATAGCAGC
>JASFOZ010000328.1:0-5419 GCA_050116255.1 Desulfarculaceae bacterium | reverse complement strand
TCGCCATAGGGGCCGCCATGGCCGCGAACTGCATTCCCTGCTTTGAACACCTTTATGAAAAGGCGATTACTTCCGGAATCACGGGAGTGGAGATCAACAGAGCCGCTGAAATCGCCGGCATGGTCAAAAACGGGGCACATAGGGCGATCTCCAACAGCATCGAAGAACTCATCGGGCCCAATGAGATCGGCGGCTTGACCTGCAAGAAGACGGTGGCCGGTTCCTGCTGCTGAGGGCCGTTGCTGCCTTACCCTCAACCAAAAGGGAGGAATCAAGATGCACAAATGCGAAAACTGCAAGTTTCGAAAAAAGTACGAACAAAATCCCGCTTCAATACTGGGGAGAATCTGGAAGTGGCACACCGGATGGTGCCCGGGATGGAAAGCCTATATGAAATCGCTGCCCGACGGGAAACGCTCGGCAGCCTTCAAAAAATACTATTCGGCCTCTGCGAGGTGACCATCGGAGCTTGAATCCGCTTTTGTGGTCAAAAAGCCCAAGAAGCGGTTGCCTTTTTCGGAGTCAAGAGACTAACAGGAGCCGATATTCAGGCCGTACTGGAGTATTAAATAAATCAGATACAATCCCAGAATCCAGGCCCCCTGCCAGCGCTTGAACCAGTCGTCCTGGTTCAGGAAGATGAAAAAGCGGAACGAGTAGAGAATAAGAAGCATGGCCGGAAAATGGAAGAAATAGAAGTTTTCCGGGATTTGCAAGGGGCGGGCGGTGGCGGCAGCCCCTATCACGAAAAGGCAATTCAGCACATCAGCGCCCACCACATTGCCGACCATGATCTGGGGGTGGCCCTTGCGCACCGCAGCAATGGCGGTCATCAACTCAGGAACCGAGGTCCCAAAGGCCACTAAAGTGGCGGCGATGATATCCTGGGGAACCCCTATGCGGGCGGCGCCCTCGGCAGCACAGGGAACCAGCACTCGGCTGCCTGCGATCACCCCTGCCAACCCCACCAGGGTATAACACACCGACTTGCCCGGCCCCATGAGGTGTTCTTCTCCCAGGTCTGAAGGCAGGCCGCTTTGCCTGGCCCAAAGATAGGAAACATAGAGATAGCCAGCCAGCAACAGGAGAAATAAAATTCCCACCCAGCGTCCCAAAACCGGCGGTCCGCCACCCATTGCCAACTGCGAGATCGCTATGACCACCAAGAGGGTGGCAGCGCCAACCTGCACCCAACCGGTGCGATTGAGGATGTAGCGCCGCACCGGAACACGGCTTATAAGGCACATAAGCCCGAAGATAAGGCCGGTGTCGCATATGATGGAGCCGACGCCGTTGCCCAGGGCCAGGCCGGGATTACCGGTCCAGGCCGCCAACACGGAGACGAACATCTCGGGCATGGTGGTGCCCAGGGAGATGATGGTGGCGCCTATGACGATGCGGGGCAGGCCGGTGCGCCGGGCCAGAGAGACAGCGCCGTCGATCATGAAGTCAGCCCCCTTGGAGAGCACCACGATGCACACCGCCAGGAGCAACAACAATCCCAGAGTGGGAATCTGGGTCATTAGTTGATTGAGCAGTTCTTCGTTAAGCAGCCATTGCCAGAGCGAGTGTTCCATTTATTTAAAGCCGCCTTTGTTCATTATCTACCTTCACCTGAGCAGTCGCGATCTTCACCTGAGCAACCACAATCTCGCCATAAATACCCGGGCAGCATTAACATAAAGACCTTGGCCAAGACAAGCCTTGGTTTTATTTTGGGGCGGAATCCTTTGTAATCCGGGCATAACGCTCGGGGTGCTGGGGGAGACCATCGCTTATTTGGTAGTAATCTCCTGCCTGACTCACCCAGACGTGCCGCTCGGTGACCAGGCCCGTGGGCTGATCCAAAGACCCGGCGGCAATGGAAATGGCTGGTTTGCCCCTGGGGTCCCAAAAAAGCGAGGAGCCGCACTCAGAGCAGAAGCCCCGGTGCACATTGGGAGTTTCGTCTTGAGTTGACCGGTACCATTTGAGGCCCCGATCCTCCAGCATAATCAAATCTTCGCGTTTGGCCACGGTATAAGCGCCCACGTGACCGTGGATGCGCCGGCACTTGCTGCAATGACAATTGATCACGTTTTTGAGTTGGCCTCTGACTTCAAATCGGACCGCGCCGCATAAGCATCCCCCGGTTGCCTTTTGAGATTCTGGCTTGGAATCGCTCATTATCCCCCTCCTTGCTTTTGATGATTTTTGGTAGGGTTCAACCAATCATATTCACAAAGTGCTGTCAGCTAAAATCAGGTGCCTGGTCGATAGGCCGCCACGTTATAATTTAGGCGACTCTTTGGTTTTTGTGAAACCTTGTATGAAAAAAATAACTGAGTTCATACGCCGTACCACCTGGCCTGACCTGCCTGGGGAAGTGCAGCACCAAGTTAAGCGCTGCCTCTTGGACAGCCTGGGGTCCCTGCTGGCGGGCTTTGAAACGCCGGTGACCAAAATCATGACCTCTTTTGCCTGCCAGAACTTCTCCGGCAGCGAGGCCACCATTTTGGTCAATGGGCGCAAAGCCTCGGCCGTGGGCGCCGCCTTGGCCAACGGCTTTGCCGCCAATGCCCTGGACATTGATGACGGCTACCGCCTGGCCAAAGGCCATCCCGGCGCCTGTTTGCTGCCGGTGCTGCTTGCAGCCGTGGAGACGAAATCCGGTATCACCGGAAAGGCATTTCTCGCTTCCCTGGTCATTGGCTACGAGATCGGCATAAGGGCCGCCCTGATTCAGCACCAACGTTTGTCTTCCTATCACGCCTCAGGCAGTTGGGGGGCCATTGCCGGGGCTGCCGTGGCCGGCAGGCTGCTGGGATTGGACAGCCGTCAAATCTGGTCCGCCATGGGCGTGGCTGAATATCATGCACCCCTGGCCTTGATGATGAAGGGAATTGAAAATCCCTCCATGGTCAAGGACAGCATCGGCTGGGGGGCCATGGTGGCGATGAGCTCCGCCCTGCTGGCCCAAAAAGGCTTTACCGGCATCGAGCCTCTTTTCAGCGAGGGCCAGGGTGAAAATTTGGCCGCTGAGCTGGGCAGCATATATAGAATGCTTGACCTTTACTTTAAGCCCTATGCCGCCTGCCGTTGGGCCCAACCCGCCATCAAGGCCGCCTTGCAGGTGTTTGAAAAACACCGGCTGTCTGTGCAGCAGATAAAGCGCATCATAGTAACAACCTTTGCCGCGGCCCAGGCCCTTAACTGCGGACCGCCCCAGAACACGGAACAGGCCCAGTATAATCTGGCCTTTCCCATTGCCGCAGCGCTGGTGGATGGAGAGGTGGGCCCCAGGCAGGTGCTGCCCCCCCGCATATTCGCTAAAGACCTGCTTGAGCTGGCTGCCAAGGTGTCTGTGGACATGGACCCTGATATGGATAAGGCCTTTCCCGTCCAGACCCTGGCGCAGGTAAGTATAGATACACATGATGGCCAGTCTTTTTCGTCCGATTTGACCGGAGCCCCCTGGGAGCCCCCCCATGGCCTTCCTTCAGATCAAGAGCTGCTGATAAAGTTCCACTCATTGGCCAGCCCCATTTTGGGCGCCGCCAGGACCCGGGAGCTGGCTGGCCTGATCATGCAGCTTGATGCCCAGGGCAGCCTTGATTCTGTTATGCGCCTATGTGTGCCATAAGGCGTCCTGCGGCCGCAACTCCAGAGCCAAAAGTGCGGCCTTTGGCAAAGATCAATCCACAAAGACCTTGTCAATGTTGGCCGTGGTCAGAGGATCGTTGAGATACATGCCCAGCCCGATTTTCTGAATAGACTCCAGGCCGCGCTCATCGTATGTGGGCATCTCTACCTCCGGGGCATCCTCAGGGGTGACTTCAGCGGCGATCTGGATGGCCTTCTCCAGCTTGGCCAGGGAGAAGTCCACCAGCAGCCGCAAAAAGGCAAAGGGATGCCGGATCATGTGAAAACCATACTTCACACACAGCGCCTGCCCTCTTTTGGTCTCCGCGTAGGCTGCTTCCGTGGGATGTTCTTCGTTGGTGGTGCCTCCGCTTTGAAAGGTGGGCAGGTCCAGGATCAGGTTGAGATGGGCCATCAGGATATTCAAGAGCTGGTGGCTGATAAGGCCGTAGTTGGGGTTGTACTGGATACGGGGGTCGGCAATGGTGGGGAACCCGGCATGCACGCACACGGCTCCTGGATTAAGAAGCTGGGCAGTGCAGATTCCAAACAGCACTTCGGCATGGGTCATGGCCAGCACCCCGTTATAGCAATAGGGGGCGCTTATGCCGGCCAGGGGCATGGCTGAGATGAAAACCGGCAGTCCGGCCCGCACCACTTTGACAAAGTGGTCGGAGAAATTTTCATTCACCTCCAAAGGCGGCCGGGTGAGGCAAAACACGACCATGAAGTTGGGGCGCTGGCTCCAAAGCTCCTGGGCTTTTCGCAGAGACTTATCTGAAGTAACCGCAAAATAAAGGGGCTTTTGACAATGCTGGGCAATGATCTCTATCTGCTCCACCTCGTCCTTTAACTTCACGCCCCGGCCCATGCCCGCCACCGGCGCGCTGTTTTGGGCGATCTGGGCGATTTTGGCCACGTGCTCCGGCTGGGGGATGACACCGCCCTGGCCCGCCTCGTCGTCATACATATAGGGCGCAGTGCCGCCGATGAAAAAGCTATTCAGGGGCACAAAGAAGTCACTGACGCCGGGCGCGGACTTAAGGCATTTCTCTACCAGAGTGGACGCCAGATAGATGCGGTCTTCGTAAAGCACCGCCTCGCCGCTTGCCTCATAAGGGCGGAAGGCCTCCACCATGTCCGGCTGCTTACAGCCCACGCCCAGGTTTTCCAGCATCCACAAGGCGTCCTGATGGGTTCGTAAGAGCATCTCCACGGTGGCTTCTCCCAGCCGCGCCTTGGATTCATCCAATTGCTTTTGATTCATGATTGCCAATCCGTTTTGTTGAATAAAAGAAATTCATTGCTCATTACAGACGGTGACAGCCCTCCAACTTTAGCAAAAAGCCCTGCTTCTCCCTAGAGCTTTAAGTCTGGAACTGTCCCAGAAAAGATGTTGGGCCTGCAGCTTGATCTGTATCAGTGTATTTCTTGCCGTAAAGAATGCGGGTGAGCTCCCGGTGGGTGAAATAGGGGTCGTCGTTACGCAGGTAAGGCAGAAGAATCCGTTTTTGCCGGAGCAGGTCCCGTTGAATGTCAGCGGAGATCCAGTCGGGTTCGTGCTTAATTGCCTTGGCGATGGTCTTGCCAAAGGGGTTGATGATTTCGCTTCCCCCCCAAAAACGATGGACTCCGGGTTCATCCCTGTCATCAGCGAGGCTGTTTACAGAATCGCCGTATGCGTTGGGCAATTTCTCTTCTCCCACCCGGTTGGCGCAGATATTGTAGATACCGAATATGCGGGAATAGAACTTATCGATGATCTCCCAACTTTCAATATTGGAAAATTCCGTTCCCA
>JASFOZ010000327.1:0-5421 GCA_050116255.1 Desulfarculaceae bacterium | reverse complement strand
ACACCGCCAAACAACTGGAGCAATTTGTAGATGCTTTAAACAGCAGGCCCCGAAAAAGGCTGGGCTACCTCACACCAAGCGAAGTCTTTACTAAAGCCACCTGTTGCAATTGACGTTTGAATTCACACCGAAAAAGAAGGGGGTCCCCCCCGGGAAATACTGCTTTAAGAGCGTTTCGATTACTGAAGGCATCACTCAAGTTAGATAGGTTTTCGTCATGGCCGAAAGGCTCTTCAGGTAAGCGTGTGTGGGTGGGCACCATTTCTTTTGCGGCCAAAAGAAATTGGTTCCCTCCCACTCGTACACCCCAAGCAAGCAGGGCTTGCTCGGGGACCCCGAATCCCCCCCTCCAAAAGAAAACCCATCAGGCTGTACTGGGATTGCCAGGCTGTCAGGAAAGTACGTTCGCACTGAAAACAAATTAGATAGGCAAACTGAATGTGGTTTTTTTCAAACCGACCTCGTTAACGATTTGGGCATGGTGTAAGGAGTTCATGTTCATGCAACGCAACAAAGGCAGCTTTAATCCTCACGCGGTTTCGTGATCATCGCATGTGGAATGGCCTGTTCAGGCCAATGAAGCAAGAAGTCACATAGGCACTAATCTAAGATGTTTCCCAATCCGAACAAAACGGCTTCTCTTGGGTAGGGGGACTCTCCGGACAGCGGTCTAATATGAAATCTCCGAAGAACTCAGCCTGCCCCATTTTCGCCCCTGTAGGGGTGAGACTACTTAGCTGTTTGATTTATATGGTGATTGAGGATTGAACTTATCAATCCCCTACAGAAGGACTACAATTAATTTAGATACTTCGCGCCCGGGGGCCGCGTCTTTGCAAGCCGGTGACGGCCTCCAGCCACAACCCGGCACAGGAGTGCCCCTGAATGGAGAACGATATTATGCCCAGCCCGGATTTCAGCCGTACTGCCATCGTGGCCTGTGGAACCTTGGCGCCGGAACTGAACAAATTAAAGGAAGAAGGTTTCCTCAACGCAGGCACCATCATTTTCACCACCCCCGGCCTGCACCAGGACTGCCCCGAGTTGGAGCGCCAGCTAACCCAGGCGGTGAACAAGGTGCGGGATGACTATGACCGGATCATCGTGGTCTATGGAGGCAAATTTTGCTATGTCAACGACAAGGAGCCGACCCGCACCATGGCCAAAATCATAGAAGGTCTGGGCCCCAAGGTCGTGCGCATCCAGGCCACCCACTGTATGGACATGATCGCCTCGGAGGCCGAGCGCGATGAGCTGGCCGCTGGTGAAAAGGTGTGGTGGATGACTCCCGGCTGGGTCAAGTTCCGCAAGGCCGTTTTCAAGGGCTGGGACAAGGGACTGGCCAATGAAAACTTTCCCCGCCACACCGGGGGCGCACGGGTGCTGGATGGGGTGGGCCTGTGCGAGCAATACCTTAACGAGAACCCCGAGGAGATCCTGGAATACTCGGACTGGATGGGAATCCCTTTGCAAGGGGTGCCAGTCACCCTGGACCGCCTCAAGGGGCTTTTGACCGCGGCCTTGCAAGAATAGGGCGTCCCAGCCTAAGAATGCGCAACGCCCGGTCTGGGCGATAGCTGATTAATCCTCACTTCCCGCCTTGCCTTGCCTGCTACTCTCATCAATGCTACTCTTTATTCACCCAATCACATTAGTTGTATTAGGGTAATGGCGTGGCCCTCCGCGCCGGATGTCATTTACGCTTTTTTCACGGGAGAGAGACCAATGGCAGAGACCAAAAACTTCCTGATCGTTGTGAACACCCCACCCGAGAGGCCCTTCAACCATTACGCCGCCTACGTGGTGGCGTTTCTGGCCAAGAAACTGGGCAACGTGCCCACGGTAAACATCTACTACGGCCCGGAAGGCGTAACCATGACCCGCAAAGGGGAGTTGGCCAAGCTGGGCTGCGACGCGAATCTCAAAAACCTTATCGCCGGTCAGATTGATGGGCTGAGCCCGGACGACCTGCCGGACAACATGGAGCAGATGGCCCGGTTCTGCAAGGACCAGCTCGGTGTGGGCATCTTCTCCTGCGGCACCTTCCACGTGGTGGCGGGCGTGGGCAAGGATCTGGACGACACCTCCGGCATCGAAGACTTCGTGGTGCCTCTCAAATTGCCCCAGGCGGCAGAGGCCCTGCTGGGCGCGGACAAGATTCACTACCTGTAGGAGACCATCGCCGGTATGGAGGGGAATATATACATTTAGTTAGAGGCGGACACAAACCGGCCAAAACACTGTATCATGCTACGCTGTAGTCCATCAGGGCCGGTTTGTGCCCGCCGTTTGGTCGGCTATTTTTGGTTGAGCACCTGGTCTGGCACCACGTCCTTTAAGTGGGGGAAGGAGTCTGTCATATGGGGGATCTGCATGGACTCCATGAATTGCTTCTCGAAGTCCTCCTCCACGGTGAGTTCGATGTACTCCACGTTTCGGGCGATCCAATCGGCCTGCTGGCGCATGTCCTTGTCCAGGAGGGCCACACGGGCGCCGTCGCCGGCCGCATTGCCCACCGAAATCACCTTCTCCAGATCGCAGTCCGGGAATAGCCCCATAATCAGGGCTTTCTCGCGGTCCACGTGGGTGCCGAAGGCGCCGGCTATCTTTATGGTGTCCACCTTTTCCATGCCCATGCGGCGCATCATCAGCTTGCAGCCGGTGTAAAGCGCACCCTTGCCGAGCTGGATCTGGCGGATGTCCTTTTGGGTGATGACCACGTCCCTGCCGATGGAGGTCTCTTTGGCCCAGGCGATGACGAATTCCTTCTGGCGGGGGTTGTCAGGGTTTTTGCGGAAGCGGTCGGATTTCAGCTTGGGGTTGAAGCGCCCACTCTTGAGGATCACCTCGGAGCGGTAAAGCTCAGCCAGAACGTCCAGGATGCCCGAGCCGCAGATGCCCTTGGTCTGCATGTCCTCGGGCTTGGAGTATTTGAGCCAGGCATCGCGGCCGATGACCTTGTAATCCACCTCGTGAGTCTCGGGGTCGATCTTGATGCGCTCGATGGCGCCGGGCGCGGCCCGCATGCCGCAGGAAAGCTGGGCCCCTTCCAGGGCCGGGCCGGTGGCGCAGGAGGAGGAGATGAGCTTGTCCTTGTTGCCCAGGACCAGCTCGCCGTTGGTGCCGATGTCGATGATGAGCTGCAGTTCCTCGCTCAGGTGGGGCTTTTCGGCCACCAGCACGCACACGTTGTCCGCGCCCACGAAGCCGGCCTCGTTGGGCAATACATAGATGTAGGAGGACTTGTTTATATCCAGGCCCAAATCGCGGGCCTTTAAGTCCAGGCTGCGATGCACCACCGGTGGGAAGGGGGCCAGGCCCACGTACTGAGGGTCCAGTTTAAGGAGGATGTGGTGCATGGCGGTGTTGCCGCCCAGGGTCACGTCTATGATGTCGGAAGGCTCAAGGCGCAGGTAAGTCTTGCCTTCCTCCGGGGCCTCCACCATCACCGGCTTGCCCTCGGCATCTTTGACCACCTTGCCCTCCGCGTCTTTTTGCTTGACCAAAGGCGGGTGGGTGCCCTGGCAGCCCTTTACGATCAGGCTGTTCAGCCCCTCGATCATGTCGTCGCTCATGCGCTCCAGCCCGCCGGGGTTCTGCATGTGGTAGGTGATGCGGGCCATCACGTCTTCGCCGTACTTGCACTGGGGATTCATCATGCTCACCGTGTCCACCACTTCCATGGTGCGCATGTTCACCAAATAGGCGGCCACCGTGGTGGTGCCCATGTCGATGCCAAAACCGTAGTAGTCTGTTTGCTCGCCCGGCCAGACTTTTATGATCTCCTTGTCGTTCCAGACCGCGGCCGTGATCTGCCAGTCGCCCTCGCGAATGATCCGGGGTAGGGCCCTTAGGGTGAACCAGTCTATGTTAAGGCTGGTAAGGCCGTGCTCGGCCTCCAGGGCCTGGGCCATGCGCTCGAAGTCGCCCAGGGGATCCTTGAAGGTGGGCGGGATGACCTTTACGGTGTAGAGTCGCACCGCCGGGTTCCAGTCGATATGGATGTCGCGGGCGGCCTTGCTAACCACCTGCTTGCCGGCCCGGGACTCCTCGGGCACGAAGACCAAGATGTCGCCCTCTATCTGGGCGGCGCAGCCCAAGCGGAAGCCCTGGTCACGCTCGGTTTCGGATACGAATTTGGCCTCCTCGGGCAGCCACTTGCTCAGATGGCCCGGGCTGGAGGTGATGCCGTATTTCTCGAAGGTGCCGGCCTCGATGCGCACCTTGCACTTGCCGCACACCTTTTTCTCGCCGCACAAAGCCTCGATGTCCACGCCCAGTTGCCGCGATGCCTCAATGATGTTTATATCTTTGTCAACTTCCCCCCGGCGTCCCGAGGGTTGGAATATAACCTTGGCCTTGCCAGCGTCGCCCATAAATCTTGTCTCCAGGTCATTAAACAGCCGGGGCGGGGCGGCGGCTGCCTGCCCCGCCTCTGGCGGGGTTATTGGTTTTGCAGTTCGCGCAGCCGGCCGATCATCTTGATGGCCTCCTGCACCGCGTTGCCCGCGCTTTCGGCGTAGCCGTCGGCGCCGAAGAGATCGGCCACGTCGGTGGTCACCGGCGCGCCGCCCAGCATAATGGCCACGTTGGGATTTTTATCCTTGATCATCTGGATGACCTTTTTCATGCCCATCATGGTAGTGGTCATCATGGCCGAAAGGGCCACTATCTCGCTGTCCGTACGCAGCTGCTCTTCCACGAACTTCTCCAGGGGCACGTCCCGGCCCAGGTCATGCACCTGGAAGCCGGCCACTTCGAACATCATCTTGATGATGTTTTTGCCGATGTCGTGCACGTCGCCCTGCACGGTGCCGATGACCACCTGGCCCTTGGCGCTGCTGCCCAGATCCTCGGCATTGATGTGCGGCTTCAAAATATCCAGGCCCGCGTAGAGCGCGTCCGCGCACATGAGCAGTTCAGGCACGAAGTACTCCTGTTGGTCGTACAGATCGCCCACTTCCTGCATGCCGGCGGCCAGGCCGTTCATCACCGCGTTGTAGGCATTGAAGCCCTTTTCCACCACTTCCTTGGCGGCGGCTTCCACTCGTTCCTCGTCCATATCCACCACGCCTTCGTGCAGCTCGGTGAGCAGCTCCTTTTCGCGTGCTTCGTCGCTCATGGCAAACCTTCCCTGTTGCTTTGATGAATAATGTTATTAAGCGGGCCTTACTACGCGCCGCCCTCAGACCCGGCCCACCGCGGCGGTAGGCTCTTTGCCGTACTCGCGCACCGCCGCCACATAGGTCTTGAGGTTTTCCTCTTTCACGTCGGGCCAGATGTCGCAGCCAGGCCAAACCGCGTCCACCCCGTCGTCAATGCATTTCTTGATGACCGCCGCCACCCCATCGGCCTCCATCTGTACCAGGGTGCCGTATGGATCGAAGTTGCCCAGAATCAAGGTGTCGTCGCCCAGCTTCT
>JASFOZ010000326.1:0-5435 GCA_050116255.1 Desulfarculaceae bacterium | reverse complement strand
ATACTGAGGCGATAGTAACGTAAGGGGCGCATGGTAAATTCCTTTCCAAGGATCAAAGAGAGAGGCAATATGTTTTTTTTAGCATATTGCCACCAAGACCTGAGTCTGTCAAGAGGGCGCTGCAGCGCTATCTCCGGGGGCTAAGCTTTTAATTAATTTTAATAATTAAATAAAAAGGCCGGACCCGGCAAAGATACCGCTGGCTCTGAAAAATGAAAAAGGTAAGAAATTTGTAGCGATTAGAACTGCTAAGACGACCATATTCACCGTCACAAAGGCCGCTTAAAATCCTTTTCCAGTCACCCAATAGATAACTAATTAATTTTACTAAATTTAAAAATCACAGCCCTGAATTGCGGCCTGACAGCCAGAGCCAACAAAGAGATTGCTTTTGTTGCTTTTTATGCAAAAAAGTGCTTGACATGCAAAAATTGAGTTTGATACGGTTCAATAAGTTGAATGAGAGTAAACATGATCGAGCAAAAAATAGCTGCAAAAATCAAGCAAATTCGTGAAGCCAAGAACCTAACCCTCGCTGACCTTGGCAAGAAGACCGGATTGTCCAAGGCTTTATTGTCCCGGATTGAGAACAACCGCTCCAGCCCTCCCATAGCAACCTTATCCAGAATTGCGCTGGGTTTGGGCGTACCGATATCGGTTTTTTTTGAAGATGAGGAGGAAGAGGTCCCAAAATACTCCCTAACCAGAGTTGATGAGCGCAAACAGGTGGTCAGGCGGCCAAGCAGGTTCGGCTTTAGTTACTATTCCATAAGCGGCATGAAGAACCACCACTTCATAGACGCATTCATCGTTAAACATCCCCCTGCTTCGCAAAAGATCGCCAGCCCTTTGTTTGACCACCCTGGCGAGGAATTGCTCCTGGTGCTTCGCGGAGAGGTTAAGTTCACCTATGGCAAGAAGGACATAATCCTCCAGCCAGGGGATGCGGTCCATTTTGATCCAAGTTATCCCCACAAGGCCGTGAATGCGGCTGAAGAGGAAACCGAGTGTTTGGTGGTTTTGGTGGCCAAGGGCACCTTATAGCTTGAGGCGTCAAGGACACCAAAAGGAGGTTAATGACAGGATTAAGCCTACTGGCTAAGAGAGTGGCGACGATAATTAGGTAGGGCCGTCGGTGCATAGACAAGTTCCCGCCTAAATTCAAGCCCACAACCCAACTACTAGCGGTAGCTCATTGCTCTGTGAAATTCAGGGGAAAGGGAAATGCTTCCAAGCCTTGGCAATAAAAAATTCTGTGGGTCCTGCATGCCCGAGTTTTTGACCGCAGGTGCCAAAGAGCCTGGCGCTGGTCTGGGACCCAGAAGATAAAGAAAGCCGCCAGGAGCCTCACGGCTCGCAGGCGGCTGGTGACGGACCTGATAGGGCCGTCGGTGCATACATTTCCCTTACCAGAAGCCCATATGCTTGGCAACGGGTTTTTACCCGGCACAGTGGCCAAAAGATTGTTTGACAGAAACCCCAGGTTCCGTACCAGCGAAAGGCGGCTTAGAAATGTGGAGAATTAAAACAAATTAAAACAAAACTAACGGAGATAATCTCAATCAAAATATGCTGTTTTTATATCTAAAAATCATGGCCATTAATTGTGAAGATTAATGCTTTTTGAAACCTTAAAATATTGCATTTGCAGTTTAAAAATATGTGTAAACAAGGCACTGGTAAGCCAAGGGTCCGGCAACAATGAATAAGCAAAGTTGGTACTTTGATGAAACCAATATGGCGGGAATCGATTATTGCTCAGAGCAATTAGCAATGGCGTACGACGGCATTCAACAAAGGTTCAGAGACTACCAGATAGAGGCCGAGGAGATAAAGGCGCTTTTGGCTATCGATGAAAACAGCATTGTTATGGACATGGGGGCGGGTACCGGCGCCTTTGTGCAGCATGCCGCCAGGTTTTGCAAGCAGGTTATAGCGGTCGACGTCTCGGAAGCCATGCTCCGTTTCTGCCGCCGGAAAATAGAAGACCTAGGGCTCGATAATGTGGCTTTTGCCCAAGGAGGTTTTCTCAGCTATGAACATCAGGGACCCCGAGTGAATGCGGTGGTGTCCATGATGGCGTTGCATCACCTTCCGGACCATTGGAAACAGGTGGGTCTGGAACGCCTGGCACACATAATCAAGCCGGGCGGACAATTGCTTCTGCTGGATGTGGTCTTACCGTCCCAGGTCCAAAACCTCGATAAAACCCTGAGCAACTGGATCACCCGCATAACGGAGATGGCCGGGCCTGAATTAGGCCGGGAGGCCGGCATCCATATCAAAAAGGAGTACAGCACCTACGACTGGATCATGGAAGGAATGCTGCGGCAGGCGGGATTTTCATTGGAGATCGCCGATTACAGCAGGGGTCTTAACACCATGTATTTATGCCGCAAAAAAGGGCTAAACCAACCCCGACAGGCCTAATCAAGCAGCGGAGATATTTTATAAGGAATCACTGAGGAATCGGATTAAGGGGCACAAATAATGGATCAAGGCAAAAAAGTTACGCTCAATAGCGACAAAACCAAAAAAGGCCCGCAACGCATCGGCCATCGCTCCCTGCTTAGAGCCCTGGGTGTGGATGACACTGATATGAGCCGTCCCTTTATCGGGGTGGTCAATGGCTTCAACGAGCTGATCCCCGGCCACATACATTTGAACGAAATTACGGCGCAGGTGAAAGCCGGTATCTGGCAGGCCGGGGGCCTGCCCTTGGAATTCCCCATGATAGGTATCTGCGACGGCATCGCCATGGGGCATGAAGGCATGCGCTACTCGCTGCCCAGCCGGGAACTGATCGCCGATTCCATTGAGTTGGTAGCCCGCTCTCATTGCTTTGACGGCCTGGCCATGGTGACCAACTGCGACAAGATAGACCCGGCCTGCCTCATGGCCGCCGCCCGCATCAATATTCCCTCGATCATCGTCAGCGGCGGGCCCATGCTGCCCGGACGCTGGAAGGGTGAGGTCATTGACATCTCCAGCGTTTTCGAGGCCGCCGGAAAACGCGCCGCCGGCCAGATCGACGATCAGGAAGTGCTGGCCATTGAAAAGGAGGCCTGCCCCACCTGCGGCTCCTGTGCGGGCCTGTTCACCGCCAACTCCATGAACTGCATGATCGAGGCCCTGGGAATGGGCATGCCGGGCAATGGAACCATCCCCGCCCCCTACTCGGCCCGCCGCGCCTTGGCCCGGCAGGCGGGGCGCGCGGTGGTGGACCTGGTCAACCGGGATATGCGGCCGCGGGACATCATGTCCCGGCAGGCGTTTTTAAACGCCATCACCGTGGACATGGCCATAGGCGGCTCCACCAACACCCTTCTCCACCTGATGGCCGTGGCCCATGAGGCCGGGGTTGAACTGACACTGGACGATTTCGACCGCATCAGCCGCCAGACGCCGAACCTGGTGCGGATCAGCCCCTCCGGAGAGCACCGCCTGGTGGATCTTTATGAGGCAGGCGGCATCCAGGCGGTCATGGCCCAGTTGCAGGAGCAGGGGCTTCTGGACGTGTCCTGTCAGTCCGTGACAGGCCTACACATCGGTGAGGCGGCGGCGGATTCTCCGGTGCTCAACCCCGATGTCATAAGGCCCTTTGATCAGGCCTATACCCATCAAGGCGGCTTGTGCGTACTCCACGGCAACCTGGCGCCCAACGGCGCCGTCATAAAGGCGGCGGGCCTGCCGGTCTCCTGGAAACGGCACCAAGGGCCCGCCCTGGTCTTTGAGCAAGAGGAAGAGGCCGCCGAGCTGGTGTTTGAGGGCAGGATCGAACCAGGACAGGTGTTGGTGGTCAGGGGCGAGGGGCCCAAAGGAGGTCCCGGCATGCGCGAAATGCTGGCCCTAAGCGGCGCCTTGGCCGGCATGGGTCTCAGCGAGAAGGTGATGTTGCTTACCGACGGCCGCTTCTCGGGCGCCTCCCGGGGCGTATGTGTGGGCCATGTGGCCCCTGAGGCGGTTGACCGGGGGCCTATCGCAGCAGTGCGAAGCGGCGATGTAATAGAGATGGATTTGGACAAGAGAGAGCTGAACCTTCTGGTGGAAGCTGGGGAGATGCAAAGCCGTATCGAGGCATATGTCCCCCCGGAGAGAAGCCTGCCCGGTCTGCTCAGGCGTTATGCCGCTAATGTGACCGGGGCTGACACCGGCGCGGTCTGGAAGTCTTAAATGACAGGATCAAGAAAATATCCCCGCTTCGGCATGATCAAGCAGCGTTTCCAGGCCTCTGCTGACATACAGATGGAAACCCAGCTTGACCGGGAGCTGGAGCGGACCGGCCTTTTGGGCCCCATTAAGACCGGGGACAAGGTCTTGCTCACCGCCGGCAGCCGGGGCATTGAATCCAAACCGGCGGTATTGGCGACCCTGGTTAGACGGATAAAGGCCTTGGGTGCAAGGCCTTTTATTTTTCCGGCCATGGGATCCCACGGCGGGGCAACCGCCCCGGGCCAGGTGGAGGTCCTGGCTAAATTGGGCATTACCGAATCCTTCCTGGGGGCGCCGATTTATTCGGACTGGCAGAGCGTTAAAATCGCCACCACCAAAGGCAACGTACCGGTTCTTGTGGACAAGGCCGCCCTGGAAGCGGATCACATAATTTTGGTCAACCGGGTCAAAGAGCATACCGACTTTATAGGCTCCTCGGAATCAGGCCTGCTCAAGATAGCCGTTATCGGGTTGGGCCGGCGCCCGGGTGCAGAGATTATGCACCGTATGGCAGTGGATAAGGGATACCTTCATTCCATTCAGACTCTGAGCAAAGAGATCATCGCCAACCTCAATGTGCTTGGAGGGGTGGCCCTGTTGGAGGACCACCATAACCGGCTAAGGCGCTTGGAGGCGGTGCCCGCCCCACAGCTTTTTCAGCGGGAGCCCGAACTACTCCAAGAGTCGCGAAAGTACAAGCCCAGCCTGCCCTTTGACGCCTTGGATGTATTGATCATTCAGGAGATCGGCAAGGAGATTTCAGGAACCGGAGCAGACACCAAGGTGGTGGGCAGGATCATGAACCGCTTTGAAAAGGAATGCAACCAACCTTTCATAAAGCGGCTGGTGATTCTGGACTTATCCGGCGGCACCTACGGCAACGCCATCGGCATAGGCCTGGCCGACTATACCACGCGCCGGTTGGTTAAGAAGACCGACTTTGCGGTTACGGCGATCAATTGCATCACCGGCGGACGCCCTGAGCTGGGAAGAATGCCCATCGCCCTGGCCAATGACCAAGAGGCCCTGGACACGGCCTTGGGCAACATTGGTTTTTGGAACCCCAAAGGCGTTAGGGTGGCCTGGATAAAAAACACCAAGGAGCTGGAACATTTCTTGGCGTCAGAGGCCTTGCTAAACGAGGCGGCGAGACGCGATGACTTGGCCTTGGCGGGTGAACCATTTGCCCTTGATTTTAACGGCAGAGGAACAATAGCGACCCC
>JASFOZ010000325.1:0-5440 GCA_050116255.1 Desulfarculaceae bacterium | reverse complement strand
AGCATCGCGTATATGCTCAAGGAAGATACCTGCCCAGGAATCCTTCTCCCCCAGGCCTTCCAAGCGGCATTCCACTTTTATGCCTGCGCTTTCCATGATTGAGCGCCAGGAATCCGGCTCTTCTCCGGCTATATCATCCCGGGCATGGACTCCGGCCACCATCATCAGCGGTTTCATCAGCACCTGGCCGATTCCTTTGTCCTTCAGACGATCCCTGACATGCTCGGCCCCGAACATGCCCTCCACCGTTCCGATTAATACCTCGAGCCCAGGGTAGGTTCGGCTCATCACCGCCTGCAGTTCATGATACACCCCGGTTGAAAAATGGTGGTTGCCGTGTCCCACATAAACCAGGGCCAGGCCTTTGTCCAAAGCCTCCTCAGCGTCCTCTGCCAGAGCCTGGGCGGCACGTTCCAGGTTCTGCAGATAAGGCCGACGGGGCCCGGGCTCTCCCAGGGCGGGCCTTCCCAGGGCCAGCTTATCAAAAGGCATCCACTTGTCTTTTACGGTCTTAATCGCCTTTAGACCCGATATGTAGCTCTTGAGATCTTCATATTCCTCGCCGGCGTAGATGTGCAAAGGCTGCACTATCTGGGTCCGAAAGCCGGCGTCCTGTAGTCCGGCGATGGCGGCCAAGGGGCCTTTAACCCCTAAAACCCACTCCGGAATTTGGGGGGAGGCCTGCAGCCAATCAGGGTCCTGGGACCTTTTCTGCCAAACCTGGCGCATCTGGTTCGAGGTAAAACAGACCTCCACCTGCAATTGGGGGAAGGTTTCCCGAACCCGTTGGTAGACATTGTCAATTCCCCGCAGGGCCTCGGGCTGGGAGGCCCCAAAGGCCGCCAGCACCACTGCTGGTTCCTTTGTATCTGGATTCGGCATGATTCAAGCTCTTCCTTTGTGTATTAAGCCAACTCATCCCCAAAACAGGCGCAGGTTGAGGCCGTCGCCCCTTCAGGGGCTTTGGTTGTCTTGGTCCCCACCGTATTTGGCCATATACCCCCGGGGCGTCACCATCCGCCCCTGATAAAGGAAGCTCTGGCTGTTGCCGATGATGACCAAGGTCTGCATATCGACTTCAGCCTGATGAGCAAGCCCAAGATCAGTAACAATTACTTTCTGGCCTCCGCGAAACGCCTTAACCACAATACCCACCGGCGTTGCCGAAGAGCGGTGGCGGCCAATGATTTCCAGGGCCTTTTCATACTGCCAGGGGCGGCCTTTGCTGCGGGGGTTGTAAAGGGCGATGACCAAATCCGCCTCAGCGGTCAACTGCAGGCGACGGGTGATGGTCTCCCAGGGGGTGAGGCGGTCACTGAGGCTGATGCAGGCAAAATCGTGGGAGAGCGGCGCCCCTAGCAAGGCCGCCGAGGCGGTAACCGCGGGTACGCCCGGGACCACCTCCAACTCGAGCCCGCCGGAGCCTATTTTCAGGCCCCTTTTTCTGGCCGCTTCAAAAACCACCGCCGCCATGGCGTAGACCCCGGGATCGCCCCCGGAAATAAGGGCCACCTCCCGTCCGGCCAAGGCCAGGTCCAGGGCCTGCCCGGCCCGCTCCAGCTCCTTGGTCATGCCGCTGGCTATGACCTCCTTGCCCTCCAGCAACGAATCCGCCTGCTCCAGGTAGGTGCGGTAGCCCAGCACCACCTGGGCCTGATTAAGGGCCTGGCGGGCCTGGCCGGTCATCACCTGGGGATGTCCCGGTCCCAGTCCTAGGATCCATAGCTTGCCGGCGCCAGGGCCACCGCCACGGTCACATTGGGGCTCTTTTGTTTGTCTATCAGCATGGGCCCGCCCCGGGCCGCAAGTAGGGCAGCCGCCTCGCATACACTGCTCGTTCCCAGGTGCCTTTGCACCACTGTTGAAGGGTTGGGGACATCCACCTTTGCCAGTTGTTCGGGTTCAAAGAAAATCGTCTTTGTCCCCAGTTCTCGGGCCGCCTGTATAAGCCCGTTCTCATCTGCCTTGAGCTGGACGCTGGCCAGGCACATAATGGATTTCGGCTCCAACCCCTGCTTATCAAGTACCTGATGAATAAGCTGAACTATCTCATCCGCCGGCGTCCCCCGGTTGCAGCCCACCCCCAGGGCCAGGCAGGGGGGCCGCAGCACCAGGCATTTGCGCCCGGGTGAGAGCGTTTGCCACCCCACCCACACCAGGGGATGGTCATCCTCGGCCGGACCGGGTTCCTGGTCCAGCAGCTCAAAAAGCTCCGGCCGTTGCTTCAGGACCGGTTGCAGCCAGCCCCAGGGGTCATAGACCCTCACCCGCTCGCCTTCCAGAAGGGCCATGCTGACATGGCTTAAGGCGGGCAGGTTTGCGATGGTCAGGCCCAGGTCCTTTGCCGCCATCTCCAAGCTGGGAAGCCCTTCAGTGTCGGTGCCGGTGGTGATCACCGTCTCGCCCCCCAGAATGCGGGCAACCTCCCGGGCCAGTTGGTTGGCGCCCCCCAGATGGCCTGACAATAGACTGATAGCCCAATGGCCGTGGTGATCGCAGACCACCACCGCCGGATCATCGGTTTTTTTGTTAATTAAAGGGGCGATGGCCCTTACTGCGATGCCGGTGGCGCAAAAGGCGACATGGCCTTTGAACGATTGAAAACGCTCCCCCAAGGCCTGGGTAAATTTATCAAAGGCCTCTTCATGGGGGCCTGCCAAGCGGCGGGGCAAAAAGAGCCTGCTTGCCGGCAAGGCCTTGGCCAGCTTGCGGGCCTGGCTGGCGCCCTGTTTGGTGAGGGCATATATGGCCACTATGGCAGGCGATTCAGGCAAGGGTTATTTCCCTTTTAGGGGGCGATAGCCGTGGCTAAAGGAGCCGTCATACAGCCGGGAGGGTCTGGATTCGCCCAATCCCCCCGCCTTGTTCAAGGTGGGGCCGACCAGGATCAAGGCCTGGCGTTTGATGCCGGCCCCGGCTAAATCACGGGTAAGGTCTCCAACGTGGCTCCATATAACCCGTTCCTGGGGCCAGGAGGCCCTATAGACTATTGCCGCCGGGGCCTCAGGGCCCAAGGCCTTGCTCAGCGCCTCGGTCACTTGATCCGCGCACTCGGCAGCCAGATAAATGGCCAGACTACAGCCATGGGCGGCCAGAGCGGCCAGATTCTCGCTGTCCGGCACCGAAGTGCGGCCGGAAACCCGGGTGAAGATAAGGCTCTGGGTGATCTCAGGCAGGGTGTAGGAAAGCCCCAATATTGCTGCCGCGGCAAAGGCGGCGGTGACGCCGGGAATGATGCGCCAGGGCACCTTGTGGGCATTGAGGCCTGATATTTGTTCCTGCAAAGCGCCGTAAAGGCTTATATCCCCGGTCTGCAACCTCACCACGCGCCCACCCTGCCTTTGGCCCTCCACCATGGCTGTGACGATCTCATCCAGCTTGAGGCCGGCCGAATCCAGCACCTCGGCTTCGGGTTTGCACCAAGAGAGCATCTCCGGACTCACCAGGGAGCCGGCGTAGACCACCAGGTCGGCCTCTTCCAAGGCCTGTTTGCCGGCCATGGTGATCAGTTCAGGCCCACCGGGTCCGGCACCCACAAAGATCACCGGATTCTGCTCAGAGTTATTCATTTTGACCTGCCCTTGGTTTTTGGCCCCGGATCAGCCACACGGGATTTAGGCCTTTTAACATCACGTCCCCGGACAAGGGGGTCCCCCGGCTGATGTGAACCAAAGTCTCCTCAACCTTCATGCCCGCCTGCATCATTACCTGGCGGGCTGCATCAAGGCTCTTAAGCCTCACCGCGCTGACCACCAATATTCCTGAAGGCGGCAAGCGCCCGATGGCGGCCCGGGCGATCTCCTCCAGTCCGTCCCCGCCCCCTCCCAGGAACACCCGGTCCGGATCAGGCAGATCAGCCAGGCATTGGGGCATTCGCCCTTGAACCACCTCCAAGGCGGCTGCGCCGAAACGGGCCCGGTTGGCTTTAATCAGCTTCACCCGCTCTGGATTCTGCTCCACCGCCACCACCAGACCGCCGGGGGTAAGCAGGGTGGCTTCAATGCCCACAGATCCACAACCTGCACCCAAATCCCATAGGGTCTGGCCCGGCTCCAGAGCCAGTTTGCCCAAAGCGGCGCACCTAACCTCAGCCTTGGTAATGATCCCGTCCTGATGCTCATAGGCATCCTCGGGCATGCCCAAATGCAGGGGCCGGGGCCGGGAGGTCCTTTTGAGGACTACCAGGTTAAGAGGGGAAAAATCCCGGTCCGGAACCTGGTCCAAGGAGTAGTCTGCGCGTTTTTCATCATCGCCCCCGAGGTTCTCCAGCACGATCATGCGCCAAAAATCCTGGCCCCTTTGCCGGAGCAGGCCGGCGATGCGGGAGGGGCTATAAAAAGGATCGGTGTAAATAATGACCTTGTCGTATTGGGATAGGGTTGACCACAGCCCGCGCAAGGACTCTTCCTCCCTGCCGTGCAGACTGACCATCCCGGCGTCCTGCCAGGATTCTTTGAGCCGGGCAAAGGCTATCTGCATTGCGGTAAGGTTGGGATGGATCTCCACGTTTTCCGGCCCCATTTTTTCCACCAAACGGGCGGCAATACCAAAAAAGCCTGGGTCGCCGGAGGCCAGAACCACCACGCCCTCGTCCGCCGCCTGGGACACTTGTTCCAGCCAGGGCTTCAACCCGCCCCTTAAAACAATCCTTTTTCCAGGATGCCGGGGGAAATAGTTTAGTAAGCGGCCTCCGCCGGCCAGCACCTTGGCCTTTTCAATCTCAGCCATGGCCTGGGCGGAAAGGTCCTGCGGATTTAAACCCAACCCCACCACCTGCACCGGCTTCATTTATCCACCCCTTGGGACGTGCTCTCAAAAAGGACCGAGCCGTCGTAGTCCACAATCACCACCCAAAACCGGGGACCGCTGCCAAGGTAATCCCGGGCCGAGGCCATAAGCCTGCGGCCCACCGCCCCTACCAGATCCAAGCGCGCGGCGATTCGCAGCAGCTCCAGCACCTGCCGGGCGGTGTTGGCCTCAGCCGTCTTCTGGCACAGATCAGGACCAGCCCCGTTTTGCTTGAGCCAGTCCGCCAGAACTGCCAGATCCAAAGGGGCCTGGCGGGCGTGGGTGTACTCCATTCCCGCCGCCTGTTTGACCGCCTTGCCGAAAAACACCACCAGCCCCACCCGGCTGAAATCCTGGGCAGCCGCCTGCCTTAAGGCGAAGCCGTAAAAATCCGCGATCTGAATAAAGGCCTGTTCCGGTAAATCCGGCCTGATCCCCATGGCCATTTTTTCACTTTTGCCCCCCGTGGTCAGCACCACCTCATCAAGGTGCGAAGCCCGGGCCACGGACATGCCGCTCTCGATGGTGGCGGTATAGGCCTCGTGGCTGAAAGGTTTGACCAGACCGGTGGTGCCGATAATGGAGATGCCGCCGACTATGCCCAGGCGCGGATTCAAGGTGTGCTTGGCCAGGCGCTCACCCTCAGGCACGG
>JASFOZ010000324.1:0-5454 GCA_050116255.1 Desulfarculaceae bacterium | reverse complement strand
ACTTGGGCGCTGAGATCACCTTGGGGTCGGTCACTGACGAGAACCTGTGCCGGGAAATGGTTCAGGGCTGCGAGATAGTTCATCATCTGGCAGCCGCCTTCCGCGAAATCAACCGTCCTAAAAACGTCTACTGGGAGGTCAATGTGGAGGGCACCCGCCGGCTCTGCCAGGCGGCCCTGGATGCCGGGGTGCAGCGCTTGGTCTATTGCTCCACCCAGGGGGTTCACGGCAATGTGGACGATCCGCCCGGTGACGAGGACACCCCCATTGAACCCGAGGACTATTACCAATACACCAAATACAAGGGCGAGGAGATGGTGCGGGAGTTTCTGGACCATGGCCTTCAGTCCACCATACTCAGGCCCATGGCCATCTTTGGCCCCGGCGACCCGGCCCGTTTTCTGATGATCTACCGCCGGGTGGCAGGGGGCAGCTTCACTTTCGCAGGCCCGGGCCAGGCCCTGTATCACCCTCTGTACATCGACAACCTCATCGACGCCTTTGAACTGGCCGAAACCGCCCCCCAGGCGGTGGGCAGGGCCTATCTCATCGGTGATGCCGAGTATGTGACCATAAAAGACCTGGTGTTGCGGGTGGCCCGGGCCTTGGACGTCGAGGTCAGATTGCGGCACGTTCCCTTTTGGCCGGTCTACGCCCTGGGGGCTGTGTGCGAATTTCTGTGGAAGCCCCTGCCCGGAGATCCCCCCATTTTCCGGCGCCGGGTGGACTGGTTCCGGCAGAACCGGGCCTTTAAGATCGACCGCGCCCGGGCTGAGTTGGGCTATGAGCCCCAGGTGGATTTGGACACCGGGCTTAAGCTCACCGGCCTATGGTACCGGCAGCAAGGCTATCTCTGATGTGCGGAATCTGCGGCTTTTCCTGGGAGGACGAGGGCCTGGTCAAGGCCATGGCCAGCCGCCTTGTGCACCGGGGTCCTGACGACCAGGGGCACCAGGTGGGAATGGGCGCCTCTTTGGCCCAGACCCGGCTATCCATTATCGACCTCTCCGCCCGGGCCCGTCAGCCCCTGGCCAACGAGAGCAGTGATGTCTTTGCGGTGGTCAACGGCGAAATCTATAACCACCTGGACCTGCGCCGCCAACTCCAGGCCAAGGGGCATGTGTTCTACTCCCAGTCCGACTCCGAGGCGGTGGTGCATGCCTATGAAGAGTGGGGCCCTGACTGCATCAAACGCCTCTCGGGCATGTTTTGCTTTGTGGTGCTGGACGGCCAGAAGCGGCGCCTGATGCTGGGCCGGGACCGCCTGGGTATCAAGCCTCTATATTATCATCATGACGACAAACGCCTTATCTTCGCCAACGAGATAAAGGCCCTCCTGGCCTGGCCTCAGTTCCAGCGGCGGGTCAATCTGTCCGCTTTGCACCAATATCTGGGCTGGGAGTTCGTGCCCGCTCCCCATACCCTGTTCGCGGGCGTCAACAAGCTGCGCCAGGGCCACTACGCCCTCTTCGATCTGGACAGCGGCCGTTTCCAAGAGACGCCCTATTGGGACCTCAAATTCGAGCCCGCCTACAAAAAGCCGGACGAGGCCGTGGAGGATCTGCGGGGGCTGCTGAAGCAATCGGTCAAACGCAGGCTCATGAGCGACGTACCCCTGGGGGTGTTCCTCTCCGGCGGCCTGGACTCCACCACCGTGGTGGCCATGATGCATTCATTGGGGGTGGAGAGCATCAAAAGTTTCTCCATCGCCTATCCTGACCCCAGCTTCAGCGAACTGGACTATGCACAGGACATGGCCCGCCACTATGGCACCGAGTCCAATGTGCTCATGATAGAGGGCCTGACCATAGAGGATTTGGAGACTGCGGTTTACCACCTGGATGAGCCCATGACCGACCTTTCCGCCATCCCCCTGATGCTGATCTGCCGCAAGGCCAAGGAAAAGGTCACCGTGGTGCTCAGCGGAGAGGGAGGCGATGAAATCTTC
This sequence comes from Desulfarculaceae bacterium, assembly GCA_050116255.1. GTDB lineage: Bacteria > Desulfobacterota > Desulfarculia > Desulfarculales > Desulfarculaceae > JASFOZ01. The sequence goes on along the minus strand of JASFOZ010000324.1, from coordinate 3,506 downwards.
TGCGGTTACGACCGCTTCAAGGTCTCCAAGGCCGCCCGCCTCCTGGGTCTGGATTTGATCCCCGGGGCCGCGCCCGCGCTCCACGCCTTGTCCCGGCTGCTGCCGGACCGTCCCCAGAAAAAGGGGGCCATCAACATCTTCAAACGCATTGCCGAGGGCCTTACCCTGCCCCAGGAGGGCGGGCATTTGCGCTGGCAGTACTTTCTCCTGCCCGGCCAGGCCCAGTCCCTTTTCAAACCCGAGCTACATGGCGATTTGGACTTTGACCCCTTTGCCCCCTTGCGTGTTATTCTTGAGGGGTGCCAGAGCCGAGAGCGCCTGGACCGTGAGGTCTATGCTGACCTCAAGCTGACCATGGCCGACAGCGTGCTCATGAAGGTGGATAAGATGTCCATGTCCACTTCCCTGGAGGTACGGGTTCCTTTCCTGGACCACGAGCTGGTGGAGTTCACAGCCCGCCTGCCGGGATGGTTCAAGCTCAAGGGCTTTACCACCAAGTACATATTCCGTCACGCCATTGAGGGGCTGGTGCCCAAGCGGGTGGCCTGGCGAGGCAAACAGGGCTACTCCCTGCCGGTCAAGAACCTGCTCAGGGGCCAACTGCGGCCTCTCATGGAGGAGCTACTGCGCCAAAGCCCCCTGGTCAAAGACTTTCTGGTTCCAGCCACAGTGGAGCGACTCATGAAAGAGCACCTGGCCGGCACCCACAATCACAACCATGTGCTCTGGGCCCTGATGAACGCCGCCTTGTGGCACCGCCGCTTTCTGGAGCAAAGCCCGTGAGCCAAGACTTCAAGGTCAAAGGCGCCCTGGAGAGCGGAGGAGGCCTCCGGGCCTACCAGGACCTGGTCCTGGGCACCAGGTCATGGTGGTTTCTCATCAAATACGAGCTGATCATGCTCATCGCCCAGAATACCCCCGGAGCCTTGGGCTTGTGGCTGCGTAAGAAGCTCTTCCCCAAACTGCTGCAAGGCTGCGATCCGGGATGTTTATTCGGCCGGGGGGTGAGCCTGCGCCATCCGGGCAAGATCCGGCTGGGCCGGGGGGTGGTCATTGACGACGGCGTCCTCTTGGACGCCAAGGGCCAGGGCAACTGGGGCCTGCTCCTGGGGGACGGCGTTTACATCGGGCGCAACTCCCTGGTCTACACCAAGGGCGGCAACATCGAGCTGGGCCCCGGCGTGAATGTGAGCGCCAACTGCGAGCTCTTCTCCAGCAACTCCCTGAGCGTGGGCCAAGGCACCTTCATCGCCGCCTACAGCTATCTGCTCTCCGGCGGGGAATATGAGATCGACTCCGCCGTTCCTCTTAAGGAGCAGCCTGGAACCAAGAGCCGGGGCGCCACCCGGGTGGGGGGTAATGTCTGGATTGCAGCCCGGGTTTTGGTGGCCGACGGCTCCAGCATCGGCGAGGGCGCTGTCATCGGCGCCGGTTCCCTGGTGCGGGGAGAGATACCGCCCCACACCCTGGCCGCCGGCACCCCGGCCAGGGTCATCCGCCCCTTGGAACGAAATTGACCAGCCTCTCCCTTCGCCTTGCCCTGCAAATGCGTGATTTCATGTTGCGCCGCCCGCGGCCCGCAGCCGGCCCCTTTCGCCTGTGGGTGGACATCACCTCCCGCTGCAACCTGCGCTGCCCCGCCTGCGCGCAGAGGCTTTTGCCCCCGGATCAAAAAAAGGATATGCCTGACAGTATCCTGGCCAAACTGGCCGCCGAGGCCCCGGGCTGGGTCGGGGAGGTGAATCTGTTCCACCGGGGCGAGCCCCTTTTGCACCCCAGGCTGCCCCTATGGATTAAGCGCTTCAAAAAAACCGGCCTCTTGGTTCGCCTGCACACCAACGCCACCCGATTGGGTCCAGAACAGGTGGCCGGCCTGCTCTGGTCTGGCCCTGATTTTGTCACTTGCTCGGTGGACACCCTGGACCCTGATGCCTATGCCAGGGCCCGCCCTGGTGCGTCCTTGGAACACACCCTGGCAGGCGTGGCCAGGCTGGTCAGGGCCCGCCGCCGCCTGGGGCTGCAGAGGCCCTTGGTGACGCTTTTGACCATGGGGGACAAAAGGCCCGGCCCCCAGGCCCGGCAAACCCTCAAGAACCTCTTGGGGTTGGGTTTGGACCGGGTGGTGCACCGGCGGCCTCATAATTGGGGGGGAGCCTTGGGTAGTGTTGGCATGAGGCCCCGGACGGCTGTATGCACTTTCCCCTGGTACGGGCTGGCCGTGCTCAGCGACGGCAGGGTCGCCCCCTGCCCCCAGGATTTTTTCGGCCAGATCACCCAGGGAAGGGCGGATCAACAGAGCCTTGCCGAAATCTGGTCAGGCCCGGCGGCAAGGGCTCTGCGCCAGGCCCATGCCAACCGCCGCCTTGACGACTACCCGGTATGCCGGTCCTGCGACCGGATACAGCGCTCCACCATCCTGGGCCTGCCCACGGAGCAATTGAAAAACTTCCTTGTGGAGTCTATAGTTAGAGCGCCCAGGGCATTTTCTGGGCCGAGGTAGTAAAGGATCAATAAAACAAAACCCCTAGCACGCCAAGAAGCGGCCTTAAGCAACATGAAAATCCTTGGTATAGCCCCCACTCCCTTTTTCGCCGACCGGGGATGCCACATGCGCATCCTGGGTGAAATCCAGGCCTTGCAGCGCCGGGGCCATGAAGTCCTATTGGTCACTTATCATCTGGGGCGCGATATTGAAGGCGTACCCAGCCGGCGGACCAAAAAAGTCAGATGGTACAACAAGCTGGAGGCCGGACCCGCCCTGGGCAAATTCTATCTGGACTTTCTGCTCTGGCTGGAGACGGTCAAGGCCATCCGCAAATTCAAGCCGGACGTGATCCACGGCCATCTGCACGAAGGGGCGTTCATCGGCCTGTTGGCCCGCCCCTTTGGGGCCCGGCGGACGCCGGTGGTCTTTGACGTGCAAGGCAGCCTCACCCGGGAGTTGGACTCCTATGGCTGGCTGAACAAGACCCCCTTTTTGCGGCCCTTGTTCTGGGGAGTGGAAAAGCTCATCACCCGCGCCAGTGAGCAGTCAGTGGGCTCCAACGTAAGCGTGGGCAACTTCCTCATAGAGGAGATGGGCCTGCCCCCGGACCGGGTCAGCACCATCATCGACGGCGTGCACATGGGTTTCTTCGACGGCACCGGCCGCACCGGCCTAAAGGCCGATCTTGGCATCGAAGCGGACCGGCCGGTGGTGCTTTACACCGGCGCCCTCTTGTCCAGCAAGGGAGTGAACAACTTCTTCAACGCCATTCCCTTTGTCCTGGAAAAGGAGCCCCGAGCCTTTTTCCTGGTGGTGGGCTATCCCGTGGAAGATAGCCAAAAAATGGTGCAGGACCTGGGAGTTGCCGAGCATTGCCTGTTTGTGGGCAAGGTCGACTACTTTCAGCTCCCCGACTATTTGAAGATAGGGGATGTGGCCGTAGACCCCAAGGTAGACGCCGCCGGCGAGGCCAGCGGCAAGATCATCAACTACATGGGCGGGGGCCTGCCCGTGGCCTGCT
>JASFOZ010000323.1:0-5465 GCA_050116255.1 Desulfarculaceae bacterium | reverse complement strand
ATTATTACACCCTTGGGGTAGGTAGGATAGGGAATGCTGTTAGACCCCATCTTGGGATTTTTCTCCAACGACATGGCCATTGATTTGGGCACTGCCAACACCCTGGTTTTTGTAAAGGGCAAGGGCATTGTGCTCAGCGAGCCCAGCGTGGTGGCGGTGCGCCAGGATGGCGGCCGCCCGGGCCAGAAGGTTTTGGCGGTGGGCAAAGAGGCCAAGCTTATGCTGGGCCGCACCCCTGGAAACATTACTGCCATAAGGCCGATGAAAGACGGCGTGATCGCTGACTTTGAAGTGACCGAGGCCATGCTCAGGCACTTCATCCGCAAGGTCCACGCCCGCAGAAACCTTATCCGGCCCCGCATCATCGTCAGCGTGCCTTCGGGCATCACTCAAGTGGAAAAGCGCGCGGTGCGCGAAAGCGCTGAAAGCGCCGGCGCCCGCGAGGTTTACCTGATTGAAGAGCCCATGGCCGCGGCCATCGGCGCCGGCCTTCCCATCACCGAACCCACCAGCAACATGGTGGTGGATATCGGCGGCGGCACCACCGAGGTGGCGGTCATCAGCCTGGCCGGCATTGTTTATTCCAAGAGCGTGCGCGTGGGCGGCGACAAGATGGACGAATCCATCTTGCAGCACATAAAGCGCCAACATAACCTGCTCATAGGCGAGCGCACCGCCGAGATGATAAAAACCACCATCGGCAACGCCTGCCCCACCGACACCGTGGAGACCCTGGAGGTCAAGGGCCGTGACCTGATAACCGGCATTCCCAAGACCTTGGCCATTGACTCCGAAGAGGTGCGCCGCGCCATCAGCGAGCAGATAGACGCCATTGTGGAAACAGTCAAAATCGCCTTGGAGCAGACCCCTCCGGAGTTGGCCGCGGACATAGTGGACCGGGGCATTGTTTTAACCGGGGGCGGGGCCTTGCTCAAAGGGCTCAATGTATTGCTGAGCGATCAGACGGGCCTGCCCATCACCATCACCGAAGACCCCTTGTCCACGGTGGTGCTGGGGTCGGGAAAGGCCCTGGACAACCTGGATCTTCTCCGTGAGGTGATGATTAGATGATGTCCGCCCTTTTGGGCATGGGGTTCATAAGATTATCCGTCCCGGGCGCCGGGGCCCGGACAAGCAAGGAGCAGGCGGCGCCAGCCGCCGAGCTGTAGAATTGCCGATTAAGCCAGTACCAACCAGACAAATCCATTCGGTCTGAACGTGGGCATCTGGAGCCGCTTTCGATTTCCGCTGATTGTCGCCGCCTTGCTTTTAGGCTCTTTGATTCTTTTTTCCCTTCATGCCGGGCGCGACTACCAAAGCACCATCGCCGGACGCCTTCTTCTGGAGATTGTGGGTCCCATGCAGGGTGCAGTCACGGCGGTGGGCGAAGCGGTTGAAAACGTGTGGGACACTTATTTCGCCCTGGTGCACACAGCTAAAACCAACCAGGATCTCAAAAGAGAGCTGGCCAGCCTGCGTCAGGACCTGGTGCGTTTGGACGAGCTGGATCAGGCCAACCAAAGGCTGAGGTCGCTGTTGGGGCTTAGAAAGGAACTGCCCTACCCCCAGTTGGCGGCCGAGGTGGTGGCCAGCGATCCCAGCGATCATTTTCGCACGGTCATCATAAACAAAGGCACAAAAGACGGGGTCACCACCAACAAGCCGGTGGTGCATCCTCAAGGTGTGGTGGGGCGCATTATCTGGGCCAGCCCCCACTACGCCAAGGTCTTGTTGCTTACTGACCCCAACTCGGGCGCTGATGTGATTGTACAGCGTTCCCGCGCCCGGGGCGTGGTCCAAGGTATGGATAAGGACCGCCTGCGCCTGAAGTACGTTCAGCGCGCCCAGGATGTTGCGGTGGGTGACCGCATAATCACCAGCGGTGTGGCCGGGGTGTTTCCCCCGGGAATATTGATAGGAGAGGTCCGCAAGGTGGATGAGGAGGGCAGGGGCATTTTTCAGCGGGTGGAGGTCGCCCCGGCGGTGGACTTCGAACGCTTAGAAGAGGTAGTGGTCCTTCTTTATCAAAGGGACTTCAATGACTAGGAAAGCCTAACCAGGGATAGGATTTTGACGCCGGTACTCAGCCCGCCCGGTTCAGACCCTTTTGCCCGCCGGCCGGCGGTTAAGCCGCAACAGCCGGGGGCCGGTTCCTTGCTGGCGGCCACAGCCCTGCTGGGGATGATCCTGGTGGTGCTTTCCACCACCGCCTTTGCCTGGTGGGCCTTGGGGCCTTTCCGCCTGCAGCCTCTGGTGATCCTGGCGGTGGCGGCCGGTTTCCGCCTGCCTCTGTTTTCAGGAGGCCTGGTGGTCTTTTCCCTGGGCTACCTTTCTGATCTTCTCGGGGGCGGGATCGTGGGCCTGCAGGTTACGGCCTTGGTGGCGGTTTATGTGATCTGCGCCCTGGCGGAGCGCAAGCTGGAGGTCAACACCTGGCCCTTGCAGATGCTGGCCGTGGGGGTGATGACCCCCTTGTTTTTGCTTTTGGTGCTCCTGGGCCTATGGCTGGTGTACAAGCAAAACCCCGTTAGGCCCGATACCTCAGCCGTCATCCTGGCTCAGGCGGTCGCCAATGCCGTTTGTGCGCCGCTCTTTTTCGCGGCCCTAAGGGCGATGGTGCGGCTTATTGACCGGTTCTGGCCCCAGAAGAGGAGCCGGGAGGCATGAATTTTAATGCCATAGGATCCCGCACCTGGAACTCCGGCCGGGCGCCGATGCGGGAATCCCCGCTGACTCCCCATGTCAGGCGGATGCTGTTCGCAGCAGTGGTGTTGGCCGGTGTGGCCTTTGCCATGCTCCTGGCCCGCCTGTGGTATATCCAGATCCTTAACGGGGATCACTTCCGCAAACTGAGTGAAAACAACCGGGTGCGCCTGGTCGACGTTCCTCCCAGCCGGGGCCTGATATTCGATGCCAAGGGCCGCATATTGGCTGACAATCTTCCCGCCTTCACCCTGGCCGTGGTTCCTGAGGATGTGGCGGACTGGCCCCGCCTGGGCCGGCTGCTAAATGACTTGGTGGGGATCAGCCCTGAGGAGCTTAACCGGGCGCGCCTGGCGGCCCGGGGGCAGCCTCCTTTCAAACCCATCCGCCTGCGCACTAACCTGGACCGCCACCAATTGGCGGTGCTGGAGACCTTCCGCTATGAGTTGGCCGGGGTAAAGGTGATGGTGGAGTACCGCCGCACCTATCTGGCTGCGCAAGAGACCGCCCATGCCATAGGCTACCTGGGCGAGATCAACAAGGTGGAGCTGGAAAGGGCCCCCCGCTCTTTGTACCGTATGGGTGATTTTGTGGGGCGTTATGGCCTGGAATCCTCCCGGGAGCAGGTGTTGCACGGAAAAAGGGGCGCCCGGCAGGTGGAGGTGGATGCGGTGGGCCGGGAGTTGGCGGTTTTGGACCAGGCAGAGCCCGTGCCCGGCCAGAACCTGATTTTGTCCATAGATTTGGATCTGCAAAGGACCGCCGCCCGGGCCTTGGAGGAGCGGGTGGGGGCGGTGGTGGCCCTAAACCCCAAGAACGGCCAGGTCTACTGCCTCTATTCCTCGCCAAGCTTCAACCAGAACACCTTCATCACCGGCATGACCAGCGAGCAATGGCATACTTTAACCAAGAACGAACGCCACCCCCTGAAGGACCGGGCCATAAGCGGCTTATATCCCCCGGGCTCGCCTTATAAAATCATCACCGCCGCCGCCGGGCTGGCCGAAGGCGTGATCACCCCCCAAACCAGCTTCTTCTGCCCGGGGGAGATACCTTTCGGGCGGCGCACTTATAAATGCTGGGCCATTAAAAAGGGCGGCCACGGCCACGTGCAACTCCACCGGGCCTTACGCGAATCGTGTGATGTGTTTTTTTACCGGGTGGGCCTGCGCCTGGGTGTGGAGCGGCTGGCCAAATATGCCCGCGCCTTTGGTTTGGGCCGGCCCACCGGGATTTCCCTTCCCCATGAGGCTGGGGGCCTGGTGCCGGATTCAAGATGGAAAAAGAAACGCTTCGGCGAGCCCTGGCAAGAAGGCGAAACCTTGAGCCTGGCCATTGGCCAGGGATTCACCCAGATAACTCCCTTGCAACTGGCGCGCATGATTTCGGTGATTGCCAACCGGGGCCGCCTGGTCACGCCCACCCTGGTGAAGGCCGTGGTTCCCCCCGGAGGCGAGCCCGTCCCAGAACCTTCTGGAATTACGACAAAAGTTCCGGTGTCACCGAAATATCTGGAGCTAATACACCAGGGTTTGGTGGCGGTGGTCAATGAGCCGCACGGCACTGCCCGCAGGGTGGCCCTGCCGGGGATAAAGGTGGCGGGCAAGACCGGCACCGCCCAGGTGGTGAGCCTTACTTTTTTCAAGTCTTTTGGCAAGGAAGAAAACGTCCCCTGGAAGTACCGCGACCATGCCTTGTTCGTGTGTTACGCCCCGGCCGAGGACCCGGAGATAGCCGTGGCGGTGGTGGTTGAGCATGGCGGTCATGGTGGATCCGATGCCGCCCCGGTGGCAAAGCAGATGCTAAAGCAGTATTTTGGTATAAAGGACCCCGCCCCCAAGCCGGCGCTGCCGGTTCAGACCCGGGCCAACCCCCCCACCGGAGGCGCTACATGATCGACCGCCGCCTCATAACCCATTTTGACTGGGCGCTTTTGGCCATGCTTTTTGTCCTGGCCGGCCTGGGGGCGGTGAACCTGTACAGCGCCGCTTCTTCTTTTCCCCAACACGGCAGCCCCATCTACATGAAGCAGCTTTACTGGTTCGGCCTGGGCCTGGTGGCCATGCTGCTGGTGGCGACTATAAACTACCACCGCATGGCCAATGTGGCCTATCTGCTCTACGGCCTGGTGGTGATTTCACTGGTGGTGGTTTTGATTTGGGGAAAGGTGGTGGGGGGCTCCCAGCGTTGGCTTGCCCTGGGGCCGCTGGTGGTTCAGCCTTCGGAGCTGGCCCGGCTGGCGGTTATTTTGGCCTTGGCCCATTACTTCCAGCGCCGGGAACAGGAATCCCCCCTCAAGCTTCGGCAACTTATCTTCCCCTTGGCCTTGGTTATGCTGCCGGCCTTTTTCATACTCAAACAGCCGGATTTGGGAACCGCCCTCATGCTCATGATCGTGGGCGCCAGCATCATCCTGGCCAATGGGGTGCGCCTGACCTCTCTGGCCCTGGGCCTTGGCGGCCTGATGGCGATTTTGCCCCTGGCCTGGAGGTTTCTAAAGGACTACCAAAAAAGGCGGATCTTCAGCTTCCTGGACCCGGAGTCAGACCCCTTGGGGGCTTCGTATCATTTGATTCAATCCAAGATCGCGGTCGGTTCAGGCCAGTTTTGGGGAAAAGGCTGGATGGACGGCACCCAGAGCCAGCTGCATTTTCTGCCTGAGCAGCACACGGACTTCGCCTTTTCCGTCCTGGCCGAGGAATGGGGTTTTGTGGGGGCCAGCCTGGTAATATGCCTGTTGGCGGTGGTGGTGTATAGGTGCT
>JASFOZ010000322.1:0-5473 GCA_050116255.1 Desulfarculaceae bacterium | reverse complement strand
GGCAGCCATGGCTGACTGCCGGGTGGAGTTGAAGGAGGTTAAAGATCCCCGGCGGGTGACCGCGGCCGAATCGGTGGCGTGGCCGATGCCGGCCAGCCTCACCTCGCCCTGGCGGCTGGATAAGACCACCGCGGCGGCGCCATCGGTTATGGGGGCGCAATCATACAGGCGCAGGGGCTGGGAGACCGGCGGCGAGTCAAAGTATTGTTGGGGTGTAATCTGTTTTTGGAACTGAGCGTATGGATTCAGGGCCCCCCGGGCATGGTTCTTGAGCGCCACCCGGCAAAGGGCCTCCTGCAACCTCTCAGGGCTCAGGCCGTGCTGCTCGGCGTAGGCCCCGGTTATCAGGGCTGCCAAGGCGGGCATGGAGGCTCCGTAGTGCCTTTCCCTGGGATCGATGACCTCGGCCAGGATGCGGGTGGTGATCTCCGTGGAGAGGCCGGTCATTTTCTCGCCTGCAACCACCAGCACGGTTTGGCGGTAGCCGCTGGCCACGGCGAAAAAGGCGCTTTCCAGGGCGCCGGCTCCGGTGGAGCTGGCCGTCTCCACCCGGGAACTGGCGGCGCCGCCCAACTCCAGCCGGTCGGCCAAGGCCGCCGCCAAGTTGCCCTCGCCGGTGAACTCCTCTGCATTCATCACCCCCAAATATACGGCATCCACCTCCGGCAATTCTGCCTGATCCAAAGCCCCTTGGGCTGCTGAGGCCAGGAGGTCGACTAGGTTGAGGTCGGCCTTTCCAAAGGGAGTGAGGGCGGCACCGGCAATGAGCACAGGTGTGGGCATGGGAACTCCAAAGGTGGTTGCTGGTGATACTAAAGTAGCATATTATTGCCGTTAAATATCCTGGTTTTGCCTTGCTGGTGCAAGGGCGGTTTGTATTTGGTCATAATAAAGCCGCCAAAACCGGGATTTGTTAGGCCCTTCAACTAGGGAGAGCGATTCTCAGATGGATGCAATGGACAAGCGGATTCTGCGGGTGATTCAGTCGAATTTGCCTATAGAAAAAAGGCCTTATGAAAAGCTGGGCCAGACCCTAGGGCTGAGCGAGACAGAGGTCCTTGAGCGTCTCACTCGCCTTAAAAAGACGGGTGTCATAAGGCGGATCGGCGGAAACTTCAACTCCCGCAGACTAGGCTTTTCCTCCACCCTATGCGCCGCCCGGGTGCCAAAGGACAGGTTTAGCGAGTTCGTACGGGCCGTAAACGCCCATCCCGGTGTGACCCATAACTACCGGCGGGATCATGAGTACAACGTGTGGTTTACTTTCATTGCCGAGTCCATGGAGGTCATAGAGGCCCATCTCAAAAAAATTGCGGCTGACACCGGGGTGGAAGATATTTGCGCCTTCCCCGCTACCAAGATGTTCAAAATCCAGGTCGATTTTCCCTTGTAAAAAATAAAGGCGGCGGCCATTACCTGGGGATCGGGACAAGCGGGCTATTTTTTCTTGATCATGGCCTCGATGCGCTCGAACCCGAATTTTTCATACAGGCCGTGGGCATCCCTGGTTATCAAAACCACTTTGGACACATTGGCCTGGGGCAGGGTCATCAGGCACTGAAGCATCCACTTGCCCAGTCCCTGACCCCGGTGGGCTGGGTCGATGAACACGTCTCCCAAATAAGTGATGACCGCGTGGTCGGTGAGCATGCGGGCGAAACCTATCTGTTCCTGGCCTTGAAACAGAGAAAAGAATAATGAGTTTCGGATGGATTCTTCCACCTGCTCCCGGGTGCGGTCCAGGGCCCAATGGGCGGTGACCAGGCACCGGGCCACATAGTCTATATCCATCCGGGATTTGTCATCGGTAAGAAAATATGGGCCCTTTTCCCATTGCATGATCAGGTTCCCTAAACAAAAAAATAATTTTATTTGGCTTTTGAGTCCCGTTCCAATGCCGCAAGCTCCTGGCGGGCGGATTCCAGGTTGGGCTCCAAGGAAAGAGCCCGGGTCAACTCGTCTTTGGCAGCGGCCTTGTCCCCCCCGGCTGCCAGCACCTGGGCCCGCTGTACCGCCAGGAAGGGGTCCTGAGCGTGTTCAGTGACCGCCTGATTGAGGAGCACGCCCGCCTCTTCCAGGCGCTTCAGGGCGGTCAGAGCCCGGGCCATCACCCGGTAGTGGCGGGGAGCGGAGGGTTCCAATTGATGGGCCCGGCGCCCCAGAGACAAAGCGATCTCCAGGTTGGCGTTCCGGTCCAGGTACAGCCCCGCCAGGCTGGCCAAGGCCGCGGCGTCGTTGGGGTTTATCTTTACCGCCTGATTGAAGGATTCTTCGGCCTCGGCAAAGCGCCCTGCTGCCGCCATGGCCTCACCCAGATGGCGGTGCACTGCCCGGCGGCAGCCGTCCTGTTGAGCGGCCTGGTTGAAATAATCCATGGCCTCGTTGAGCTTGCCCTCGCTCTGGGCCAGGCGGCCCAGCTGGAACAGGGTGTCGGCATGGTCCGGGTTAAAGCTGAGGGATTTTTCCAGGTGCTGCCTGGCCTCGGCCATCTTGCCCCGGGCCATCAGGGCATAACCCAGGTTGTAATAGGCCATGAAGTCCTCAGGCGCAGCCTCCAGGGCCTTTTCAAAGAACTCCAGCGCCTTCAGGGTCTGGCCCAGATGCCCGTAGCATACCCCCAGGGAGTTGAGCACGTTGGGCTCTTGCGGCTGCAAGACCAGGGCCTTTTCATACTCCACCACCGCTTCGCTGATGCGGCCCTGGGCGAACAGGGCGTCTCCGCTGACATTGAGGCTTACGGCGTCGAAGATCACCACTGAACCGGGTTCCAAAAAGCCTGCGTGCACAAGGGCCTTGGCGGCGTTATCCAGGGTGTCGGCTGCCTGGAAACCTGGGCAGGGATGCCCGGCCACGCCCGCCCGCAGGGGCCTTTCCAGGTCCTTCCCCACCTGGGCCAACACCTCCTTTAGCAACTCCTGGGTGTGCTCAGGGTCTCTGCCGGGCAGGAGCACCCCCAAGGTGTCTGGCGCGAAGCGCCCCAAAAGCGCCCTTTTGGGGAGCACCTGCTGGGAGGCATCAGCCAGCCCTTTTACCAAAGACTCGGCCCCCAAGGTGCCGCACACCTCCCGCATGCCTTCCAGTCCCTCCACCCTGAGCAGGCCGGCTGAAAAATCCAGGTTGCTTTGGCAAAGGGCCGAAAACAAGGCCACAAAGGAGCGGTGCCCGGGCAGGCCGCTGACTTCATCCAGAAGCACCTTAACTTTCTTTTCCCCTACGGCGATCATTTTTTCCGTGTCTGTTTCGGAGGGAGCGGAGCCTTCCTGTCCCAGCAGGCGCAGACGGTCTCCCGGCCTCAGGCTGAAGGTGGGATCTAGCAGCGAAGCAACTTCAGCCACCGAGTCTTCCTCGCCCACACTCACCACCACCACTTCGGCCTTGGCCGTTTCCGAGCCATTGGGATCGGCACTCGTTGCCACCACCTGAAAGCGCTCTCCCTCAGACAGGCCATGGATTCGCCCCAGGTCCACCAGCACCCGGTCCATGGGCATAATCTCTTTCAGACGCCCTGCCTTTTCCACGATTTCGCGGAAGAAGAGAATTTGGTCCCTGCCCAGGCGGGTGGCGCAGGCCAAGGCGCGCAGAGATCTTGCCTTGAGCATGGCCGCCGCCTCGGATGCCAGCCCGCCTCCCTCCCGGGAGCGTGAATCCATGGTGGCCGCCCCCAGGCCGACCTTGGCAGGCCAGTTGCGTCCCTCGGGCGTGGTCAGTTCAAGCGACTCAATGGCCTGGCGCAAGCGGCCGGAAGCCTGGCCGGCCTGGCCGGCTCCGCCGCTGAGCAGCACCAGAAAGGAGCCGCCCACATAAGCTGCACACAGGGCTTCGGGTAATGCCTCGCGCACCTTTTTCGCTATCTGGGCCATAACCACGTTTCCGAAGCGCAGGCCATAACGTTCCCGCAAGGTGTCCATACCCCTTGGTTCCAGGGCCAAAAGAGAGAGCCCGGGATCACTCTTCTCTTGATCCAAGGCTGGCCGCCCCCGGACTTTGGCGGACGATAGGCGGGATATAGCCGTGGTCAGGGCGGCATCCAGGGCCTGTTCGTTATTAAGACCAGTGACGGCATCGGTCTCCGCCGCCAGCCGCAGACGCACCATCTCCAGACTTGACTCGACCAAGGAAGACAAGAAACCGCTGACCGCAGGAGGGAGTTGACCGGCTTCCACCCCCCAGACCACCAAGAGGGCCAGAGGCCGGCTGTCTGTCAGCATCGGCACCACCAGGCGGCCTCCACGCTCGTCGAATACAGCCTTGCCTGTGGCCGTAGCCCGGGCCAGGGGATCGCTGGATTCGGGGTCAGGAGAGGGCGTGGGCAGAAGGTCAACCCTTCCCACCTGCAAGGCACGCCGGAAAGGAGGCTTGATGGTCTCCTCGAACCGCTGCAGATCGCCAAAGGTCAGTTCCCGGGCATTATGGGCAGAATCTAGGGCCAATATATCCTCCAGAGGCAATCCAGATTGCGGCGGAGCAGGTTAAGCCGGCTCAGGCTTAATGAGGGCCAAGGCCTGGGCGATGATACGGCCGTCTCCGGGTTGCATGGTTCGTACGTCCAGCAAGACTTTTCCGTCTTCCAGCCGGCAGATTATAGGGATAAGGTGGCCGCGCAGGTGGAACTCCAATTTGGTGGCGCTTATGCCCTCCAGTTTGATTTCCACCAACCGGGTGCGGGGCGCGGCCAAAGGCAGGGCGCCGCCGCCCACCCGGGACTCGCCATCCAGGCTGCGCACGGTTAGGCCCGGCAGTTTAAGGCCGCGCAGTCGCCGCACCAAAGACTGGGCCCGGCGGCTCAGGTCCTGGTAGGGGACAGTTATCATGCGCAGCGTGGGTATGGCCTCCAGAGCGAGGGGCGGATCACGGTAAAGCTCCAAAGTGGCTTCCATGGCCGCCAGAGTGAGTTTGTCGATGCGCAAGGCCCGATTAATGGGGTTGGTTCTGAGCTTCTCCACCAGGTCCCGCCGCCCCAGGATAACCCCGGCCTGAGGACCCCCCAGAAGCTTGTCCCCGCTAAAGGTGATCAGGTCTGCACCCGCTGCCAGCGCCTGCTGGACCGTGGGTTCGGGGGGCAGGCCTTGTTGGCTGAAATCCACCAGGGTGCCTGACCCCAGATCCTCCATCAGGGGCAGATGAAAGCGGTCCGCCAGGGTGCGCATCTCAGAGAGGCTCACTTCTTTATGGAATCCCACCACCGCGAAGTTGCTGGTATGCACCTTGAGCAACATGGCGGTTTCGCTGGTAATGGCGTTTTCATAGTCATGGAGGTGTGTCTTGTTGGTGGTGCCGACCTCCCTGAGGATGGCGCCGCTGCGGGCCATGACATCGGGGATGCGGAAGGAGCCCCCGATCTCTATCAATTGACCCCGGCTGACGATAACTTCTCTACCCGCAGCCAGGGTTTGCAGGCATAGAAAGACGGCAGCAGCGTTGTTGTTCACCACCAAGGCCGCTTCCGCACCGGTTAGCTCTTCCAGGATTCCTA
>JASFOZ010000321.1:0-5480 GCA_050116255.1 Desulfarculaceae bacterium | reverse complement strand
AGCCACCAGGGTGATCAGGATGACTATCCGCTCGCGTCTGCGGCGGGCCATCTCTTTGCTTCGGTCCTGGGTCGAGTTTATTAACAATTTTTTGTTTCCGCTCCCCAAGCCGGCGAAATGTTACAAACCAAAGGGACAAGGCTATGTTACGGGAGGCCAGGTTCTGTGGCAAGACTTTGCAGCCCTGGCAGCCCCGGGCAGGAAAGGGCCGCAGCTTGCCGCAAAGCCCGAGGCGCCCGGTCTTTTTACCTGGAATTGCAGAGTGTGGCTTTAGAAAAAACGTGCAGCTAGGCTACTGCTTCCTGGCTCAAGCGGGGGTAATCTTCCTCCGCCAGGAGAGGCTGTTCCACCTGTTCGGAGCTGGGGGTGACCAGTTGCCAGGCCTGGGGATCGGCCAAGAAGGCCTTGAAGAGGCGGTTATTCAGATCATGCCCCGACTTCATAGCGGTGAAGGAACCCAGTATGGGCCTTCCCACCAAGGCCAAATCTCCTATGAAGTCCAGGACTTTGTGGCGCACGAACTCATCGGGGAAGCGCAGGCCGTCGTCATTGAGCACCCGGAAGTTATCCAGGGCGACCACGTTATCCAGGGACCCTCCCAGGGCCAGATTGTTTTCATGAAGCCGGCGCAGATCGGACAAGAATCCAAAAGTACGGGCCCTGGCTATATTGTTGTTGTATTGAGTCGGGCTGAGAGAAAACTCCATCTGCTGGCGGCGGATAAGGGGATGGTCAAAGTCAATGGTGAAATCCACCTTCAGCTCATCTGCCGGAGTTACGCTGATCCCTTTGCCGTTTTCGCGAAGGGTTATCTTTCTTTTCACTTGATAAAACTGGCGGGGTCTGGCTTGCGAGGTAAGGCCGGCGTTCTTGATTAAAAAAACAAAAGGAGCGCTGGAACCGTCCATTATAGGCACTTCCGGCGCATCCAACTCTATCAAAGCGTTGTCAACACCCATGCCGGCCAAGGCCGACAAAAGATGTTCCACAGTGGACACGCGGATTCCATCAACACCCAGGGTGGTGCACAAGCTGGTGTCAATCACATGGTGAACATCTCCCGGCACCAAAGGAGCACCGGGGATATCCGCCCGCTTGAACATCACACCGGTGTCAGGCTCTGCCGGCCGGATGTTCAGGTTTACTCTTTTTCCGCTGTGAAGGCCAATGCCCGTGCAGGATACCGGGCGCTTTAAGGTTCTTTGAAATATCTGCATTAGCTTATCAGAATCCGCTTTCTTTAGAGGCTGAAACCTGGTAACCCATTTCGTTCAAATACTGCTTTGGCGAATCTACTTCTGTACCACTACTTTTTCTGTACCACTACTTCCGCCCCATTTTAGGCGCAACAGTCCCTTATCGGGAAAGTAGAATGAGCAACAACCATACCAAAAGAAGCCATTTGTTTCCAATGAGTTCTATTTAATTAAGATACTGATTTTTAAAACTTTTTTACTTTAGCATTTTCAGACGAACAATCCGTCCCACTCACTTGGTAGAGTTTGTGTGCGCTTTATCACACAACCAGCATTGAAAGTGTGTCAATCAGCCCACTTCTGAGCGGCTATCTTACGAGCCCTTTCCAAGTCGCGGGGAAAGTTGACATTCAGGAAACTAAGTCCTTCCGGGTCAATGGCATGGACTTGGTCCAACGGTATTATTCTGGCCTTTACCACCTCCAACAGCTTACGGGGCCTGCGGTCATTTGCCTCAATAAGCCTCAGGGCAGGAGGCAGGCAACTGCTATGGTACCAAGCCAACAATGGTTCCAGACCCCGGGGCCCGGCTAGAGCCACAGCCCGGTCGCCCTCCTGGGGCTGGGCCACCAGCCGCAGCAGATCCACCGAAACCAGGGGGGTGTCCACTGGAATTACCAATAACGAATCGCAATTCATATCCAAAAAAGCTGTGGCCAGGGCTGCCAGCGGTCCTTGCCCTGGCCAGCGGTCGGCGATAATATCGCAAGGAAGATCGGCCATGGCCCCGACCTGGCTGGTGACAACCACCTGTTTGCTGCATACCTGACTGAGAGTTTCCAAGGCCAAGTCGATCAGCCGCTTGCCCCACACAGTACGGAAAGGCTTGTCACCGCCCAAACGGTTACCAGGACCCCCAGCCAGAATCACTCCCAAAGGGGATTGCTCTTTTTGGAAAGAAACCGGTGAGTTACTCTTCATCAGCTGCCAATTCCCACATAGAAGGCTCCACCGGTTCCAGCACCTGTTCTTTTTGGTAATTCCGGTTGAGGTAGATGGCACAACGCGCGCAGGGCCAATCGCATAAGACTTCGATATTATTTCTTATTTCCCAACAAACCCGGTGTGGATTCCGGTGGGCGGCGCAGTCCCAACGCCTCTTGCAGCCAAAAATATTCCAGCAAGGGGCCAAGACCAAAAGGCTGCGCAGGCAGGCAAGAGTGAATCCCTTGTTATGAATCAAATAGGCGATTCTTTTTATCTGAGCAACCTCAAAGTCGCTGAAAAGGCGGTTTTGGGTTCTTTCCTCACGCAGGGGGTTGATGAATCCCTCTTTTTCGTATTCCCGGATGCGCTTTTGGGAAAGATTCACTTTTTGGGCAACTTCGTTGATTAGATACATGGTTTGCAGCCTTGTAAGATCCCTGTAGTGAGGACTTCTATACAAAATTTCGTTAAACGCGGTTTTTTTAACACACCTGGGCAGCCATCAGCAAGCAAAGGTTGATACAGGTGCCCCTGGCTGGGCGCTTTACCGGTGCGGCCTAGTCCGAATTAGCTATAACTGGCTGTTTTGATGATTTTTTCTCTGTGCAGGCGTCAGCCGCCAGGCTTCATCACAGCCCGGCGGCCTCGCGCCTGAGCATCTCCAGGGCCTCCTCACGGCGGGCATAGAGCTTTTTGGGTTCTCGCCTTTTGCAGGTGTCCATGAGGTAAGCGGTTAGAATGGGCAAGGCAATGGTTGTATCTGTATAACAGACCACAGTGTGGGGCAGACCAAGGGGATCGACCTTGCCCCAGCTCACGGCCTCAGAAGGAGTGGCCCCGCTCAGGCCGCCTGTATCCGGCCGGGCGTCGGTTATCTGCAGAAAAAAGTCATGACCCTTTTCCTTTATTCCCAGAACCTCCTGCAGATGAGGCTCGGTCTGTAACATGAAATTTTTGGGCGAGCCCCCGCCCAGAATCACCACCCCGGTTTTGCCGCCCCCTCTCTTGCTCATAAGCACCAAGGCTGCGGTTTCGTTTACATCGCGGTTGACATCCCAGGAGAAGCCCCCCCCGCTCAAACCCAAGGCGGCTGCATTCATGCCTATGGAAGAGTCGCCCGGGCTGGAGGTGTATACCGGGGTCTCCATCTCGGCACAGGCGGCCAGGAAGCTTAAGTCTCCCAGCCCCAGTACCCGTTGGCGCTCGCCCAGATAACGGCCTGCCTGAAAATGAAACTCCGCCGAACCCATGGGTTTTTGAAATTCCGGGGCCTTTAACACTTCCCGAAAGAAGGCATCTGTCTCGAGCAGGACGTTGAAGTCCATGACGATGTCATATATACGCACCAGCCCGCTCTTACGCAGGCTTTGATCATCAGCAAAGGGGCTGGATTGGTGGAGATCCAGGCCCAGGGCGAAATGGGCGTCATGATACAGGTTGGCGCCGGTGGAGACCACAAAATCCACAAAGCCCCGCCGCACCAAGGGAATCAGGCAAGAGACGCCCAAACCGGCAGGGGTCAGGGCGCCGGTGAGGGTAAGGCCCACGGTCACCTCGGGTTGGGACATCAGTTCGGCCCAGAGCCTGGCCGCCTCCCGCAGGCGGGCGGCATTGTAGGCGTTGAAGTGCTCATCCACTATTTGGCGCAAAGATATGCCTTCGCCCATAGCCGTGGGGCGGATGGCAGGCCCTTTATGAAAAGAAGTCATGGGGTGCCCTCCAGAGCCAATCCCAGGGCCCGGTACAAAAGCCGGGCTGCGGTGAAGCTCCAGGCGGCCTGACCGCAAAGGGGCGCCAGCTCCACAATATCCAATCCCAGAACCTGATGGCGTTTACAGACCTCAACCAGCCAGTTGCTGACCTGGTGCCAGGTAAGCCCTCCCGGCTCCGGGGTGCCTGTGGCCGGCATTATGGAAGTATCCAGCCCGTCCAGGTCCAGGCTCAGGTAAATGGGGCCCTGTACGCCGTCCAAGGATCTTTCTATCCAATCCCGGTCAGGGCCTATCTCATGGGCCCACACCGGTTTAAGCCCAATTTTATCGACCAATTCGGCTTCTTTTGAGGAACAAGAACGCACCCCCACGTGGCGCACCTGTAATCCCAAATCCAAGGCCCTTTTCATAACGCAGGCATGGGAAAGTTCATTTCCCTGGTATGAGTCCCGCAGGTCCAAATGCGCATCCAGCACCATCACTGTGAAACCGGTCCCGAATTTATGCGCCAAGGCCCTGAGGGCGCCGAGGCTGACCGTGTGCTCTCCGCCGATGAGGGCGGGCAAGCGCTCTGCATCCAATTGTTCCTGAACCGCCTCTTGGATGCGTTTTAAGACCTCTGGAGCATCTGCGTTAACCTCGATCGCTGGCAGGGTCAAAATGCCCAGGCTTACAGGCTCCATACCCAACAGCTCGTCATAAAGCTCCATATAGCCGCTGGCATGCAGCAGGGCGGCCGGTCCCAAGGAAGTCCCCCGGCCATAGCTTACACTGGCTTCAAATGGCACCGGTATTATGGCGGCCCGGGCTGACTCTGGATCCGGCTGGGGCACGCCGCCGAAGGTGATTAGGTTGCTAAAGGCTTTCAATGACTACCCCTGTATGCCTGAATTCGCTTGCAGTATAGGGCCCGGGCCCGGGCTCCGCAAGTATGATGTGGCTTTTGTATGAGTGAAGCGATTAAGTCCCCATTTATGAGAATAAAAAGAACATATATCCAAAACACCAACTCTTCCCTTTTTGGCTTGAACAGCTTGGACAGGACCGTATCGCCTAGTTTTATAGGCCGCGCCCTTGACGGATCCGGGCGCCTCTGTTGAAATTAAGCAGTTTTAGGAGGCAATGGTCAAACACGGAGGTCTTGTGTACAAGCGCTCTTTCCCGGCTTTGCGATTTTTCACCGCCCTATGCCTCTTTTCCGTGGTTATCCTGACAGCCGGACCCGCCGCCGCCTTCACTCCCAACGACCCTTATAACAGCTTTCAATGGCATTTGGGCCAGATCGGCATGGGCGACGCCTGGAACTATAACCTGGGAGGCAGGCCGGACGTAAAGGTGGCGGTGCTGGACACGGGCGTTGCCTATGAAAACTACGGGATCTTTCAACAGGCCAGCGACCTGGCCGCAACCAATTTCGACCTCGAAAACGCCTATGATTTTGTCTTCAACGACCAACACCCCAACGATGAAAACGGTCACGGAACCCACGTAACCGGCACCATAGCCCAATCCACCCAAAACGGAGTAGGCGTATCCGGTATAGCCTTCAATGCGACCATACTTCCGCTCCAGGTATTCGACGCCT
>JASFOZ010000320.1:0-5509 GCA_050116255.1 Desulfarculaceae bacterium | reverse complement strand
AGCCTGCCCCAGGTGGACATACGCAAGACGCCGCTCATGGTGGACAAGGAACCATCCGAGACCACCCGCCAGGGACCGGACCCTGTGCCCGGGCGCTGGCCGGCCCCGCTGCGGCCCACTCCGGCTGGAGAGAGGGCGGCCTTTCCCGGCCAGGGCAAGGAGCTTACTGATCCTGACAAGCAGACCTGGTGAGGGCCACCCGGCGGTCTATTCTCAGATGTGGAATTCCTGTGCTAGGCTGGAATCATGCGTCTGGCTGTAATTTCGGACATACACGGCAACCTGGAGGCCTGCCAAGAGGTCCTGACGGACATCGGGCGGGCCGGGGCGGATTCTGTGGTCTGCCTGGGGGACAATGTGGGCTATGGCCCCAATCCCGAAGAGGTGATGGAGATCATACGCGCCCGGCGGATTCCTTGTGTGCTGGGCAACCATGAGTTGGCCCTGGTCCAGCCCCGGATGCTGGATTGGTTCAATGCCACGGTCCGGCAAGTGTTGGCGGCCACAAAGGAGCTTTTGTCTCCGGCCAGTTTGGAGTTTATGGCCTCGCTGCCTTTTTTTCTGGTGATCGACGGCCTGAGGCTGGTGCACGGCTGTCCGCCGGAATCAGCCACCGAGTACCTGTTCGAGGTGTCACGGGCCAGTCTGGCCCGCCGCCTGCAAGAGATACCTGAACTTGTGTGCTTTGTAGGCCACACCCACCTTTTGGAAGGCTACCTCCTGGAGAAAGGCGAACTCAGACCCCAAGACCTGGACCAGGGAATTTACCCGCTTAAACCGGGAGAGCGCTACCTGTTCAACGTGGGCAGCGTGGGCCAGCCCCGGGACGGAGATCCCCGGGCCAAATATGTGATCTACGATAGCCAGGCCCACACCCTGGAGGTGCGTTTTGTGCCCTATGACATTGCCTCCACTGCCGCCAAAATCAGGGCCTTGGGATTTCCCGAGTATTTCGCCGCCCGCCTGGAGAGCCCGCTCTGAGGCGGATCGAAACAATGAAGATTTTTCCCCGCCTTGCCTGGGGACGGCTCGGCCTGGACCGGTTTTCGTAAGCCTAAAGGGGGGCTTGATTGCCTGGCAGGATTTAACCTGCCAATTCTATCTAAAGGCCGTTTCCGGCCCCCTGCTTGACAAGACCTCTTGGGCAAGCCAACATTTTTAAAAGGGCTGTGCGCCGGAACTAATCGCATAAAGAAAGGACACTGCTTGCCCATCGGCCAGGCAGCAAGAAGAAGTAAACCCAGCGGGCGGGAGCGCTGGCTGGGTGTGCTCATTTTGTCGCTATTGGCCCTGGTTGCGGCCTGGGTGATCCTGCGGCAATTCTCCTTCAACCCTGCGGTGGAAGCCGCCCGGCATCTGCGCCAATCCGGTTTCAGCCCGGCGGCGGGCGGCGCTGCCCAGGAGGGGAAAGAGTCCCTTGCCTCCCTGGCGCCGCCGCAGATGCTGGCCGCCTCGCCCTTGGAGCTTTATCAGCCCGGCAACCTTTATGAGAAGATAAACGGCAAGGCGGATCTTTATCTGCGGGCCGGATTCCAAAGCCTGCGCAGCCAGCGCTTTGCCATCAAAGACGATCCCAACCTCTGGGCCGAGGTCTTCTGGTACCAGATGGGTGATTCCTCTGGGGCCTATGCTGTGTTCAGCCAGCAGCGCCGTCCCGGTGCCCTAAAGCTGGACCTGGCACCCAATGCCTACCAGGCCCGCAATCTTGTGGTCCTGGCCCATGGCCCCCACTACCTGGAGATGGTGGCCTCCCAGGTGTCCACTAAACTGAGTGCGTTGTTGGTGCAGATGGCGCGCGCATTTGTTTCCCACCACCCCCAGGAAAAGAGCACCGCCCCGGAGCTGGCCTGGTTTCCCGGAGAAGGGCTGGTCAAGGAAAGCATCGCCCTGCAAACCTCAGGGGCCTTTGGCTTTGAGCGCATGCAGGGGATCTATATCGCTCGCTACCGCCTGGGCCCTGAGGAGGCGGCTCTATTTGTCTCCCGCCGCGCCTCGGCTGAGCAAGCCGCCGGCCTGGCTAAAGAATATTATGATTTTCTTTTGGCCAACGGGGGTAAGGCCTTGCCCCAAAATCCGGAGTTAGGCGGTCAGGCCCGGCTGGTGGACATGCTGGGCATGTACGAGGTGATTATGCTCAAGGGCCCGGTTCTGGCCGGGGTGCATGAGGCCACCAGCCTTCAAACCGCCTTGGACCTGGCCAAGCGCCTGGAAGAGCGGCTCAAGGAGGCCGGCCCATGAGTGCGGAGCGGTCACAGGAAGGCATCAGCCGGCGCCGATTTCTGGCCCGGGCAGGCAAGGCCGGCCTGGCCTTGGGCGGTGTAGTCGGCCTGGGGGTGGGGCTCTACGACCCATCGGGCCCGGGCCCTGAAACCGGCCTCCCCAGGGCTGGGGTTAGTATCCCCGACTTAGCCCTAGCCGGGATGTCCGGCAAGATGGCCGTGGCCTTGGGTTCGGACCGGGGAAAAGGCCTGGCCGCCGCCCTGAAGGCCCTGGGGGGGATGCAGGCATTTATCAAGCCCGGAGACCGGGTGTTGATAAAGGTCAACGCCGCCTTTGCCTCTCCGCCGGCGGTGGGCGCCACCACCCATCCGGAGCTGCTCAGCGCCATGATCCGGCTCTGCCAGGAGGCAGGGGCTGCCCAGGTTTTGGTTACAGACAACCCCATCCAGGACCCTGCCGCCTGCTTCAACTTCAGCGGCCTGAGTCAGGCCTGCGACCACAGCGGCGGTAAGCTGATCCTGCCCTCTGCCGGTTCTTTCGCCGCTTTGACGCTGGAGGGCGGCCAGCTTCTGCGTAATTGGCCGGTTTTATTCGGGCCCTTCAAGGGGGTGAACAAGCTTATCGGCGTGGCCCCGGTCAAGGATCATCACCGGGGCCTCCTTGTCCATGAAGAACTGGTACGGGCTGCTGGGCGGAAACCGGGCCATTTTCCATCAAAACATAAACCAGATAATATTGGAGCTGGCCATGATGGTCAGGCCCACCCTGGTGGTGCTGGACGGCGTGCAGAGCATGATGGCCAATGGCCCCACCGGAGGCTCCTTGGATGACCTCAAGCCCACCAACACCCTGATCGTGTCCACTGACCAGGTGGCGGCAGATGCCTTTGCCGCCGGCCTCTTGGACAAAAATCCAGCCGACCTGCCCTTTATTAACCTGGCCTCTCGGGCGGGGCTGGGCCAGGCTGATTTTCAGAGACTAAACCCAATCAAGGTCCAAACCGGTTGAGGCGGATATGAACCTGATTCAGGTTAGACGCATAAGCCAGGCCTTCTTTCTGGCCCTGTTTGTCTGGTTTTGCCTGGTCAACACCCTGGGCGAGGCCTGGTGGCAGCTCCGGGGCTGGCCGGTCAATTGGTTTCTGGAGCTGGACCCTCTCCTGGCCCTGGCCACCTTGCTGGCCACCGGCACCCTGTACGCAGGCCTGCTCTGGGCCCTGCTTACCATGGGATTGACCCTGATCCTGGGCCGCTTTTTCTGTGGCTGGATTTGTCCCTTGGGCACTCTGCATCAGGTAACGGGCTGGCTGGGTCTAAGGGGCAAAAAGACCTCGGATAAGATCAAGGCCAACCTCCCGGGGAAAGGGCAAAAGGTCAAATATTACATATTATTGCTATTGCTGGCCGCCGCCTGCGGAGACCTGGGGGGCAGGCTGGCCGCCGGCGCTTGGCAAGGTCCCTTTTGGGCCTTGATTCTGGCCCTGGCCGGCGGCGGCGCCTTGATTGCCCTGATTGTTTGGGAGCTTAGCGCCGGCAAGCCGGGCAGGCTGCTGGCGGGCGGGGTGGTGGTTGCAGTCTGGCTGGTGCTGGCCCACATCTTGGCAGCCGGGCAGCTGGCCTCCCTGACCTTGCAGACCGGCCTGCTCGATCCCTTGTCCCTGTTGCACCGCACCATGAACCTGTCCCTGCTGCCCCTGTTGGAGCCGGGGGGGTTGGGCTTTGCCAAGGCGACACGCTGGTTCCTGGGGGGCTGGTTTATCCTGGCGGTGTTCGTCGCCGCCTTGGCCCTCAACCTCAAGACCCCCCGGTTCTACTGCCGTTATGTCTGCCCCTTGGGGGCGCTTTTCGGCCTGCTCAGCCGCTTTGCGCCCTTGCGGATCGCAAAGATGGAGCCGGATTGCAGCGACTGCCGCCTGTGCGAGGCCCACTGCCAAGGGGCCTGTGCTCCGCCGGACAAGATACACAGCCAGGAATGCCTGCTCTGTCTGCATTGCCGCCAAATCTGCCCGGATAAAGTCATGACCTATGGCCCAAAGCCTTCCGCCGCCGGCCACAGTGCGGGGCCGGACCTCAGTCGCCGGGGGGTGGTGTGGTCGCTTTTCTCCGGGGTGGTGCTGGCGCCGGCCTTGCGTCTGGGGGGGAGGGCCGGGGGGCGCCGGCCAGGTCCGCTACGCCCGCCCGGTTCCTTGGCTGAGCCCGCCTTTTTGGCCCGGTGCACCAAGTGCGGCCAATGCATGCGGGTCTGCCCCACAGGCATCATTCAACCAGCCGCCTGGGAGGCCGGCCTGGAGGGACTCTGGACTCCGGTGCTGAACTTCCGCCTGGGCAGCGGCGGCTGCCTGGTGAACTGCATCGCCTGCGGGAATCTCTGCCCCACCGCCGCCATCCGGCCCTTGAGCCTGGACGAGCGCAGGGGCAAGGGCGCCTTCAGCGCCCAGGGGC
This sequence comes from Desulfarculaceae bacterium, assembly GCA_050116255.1. Lineage (GTDB taxonomy): Bacteria > Desulfobacterota > Desulfarculia > Desulfarculales > Desulfarculaceae > JASFOZ01. Next base: position 848 of record JASFOZ010000320.1, on the reverse strand, counting down.
CCGTCCGCCTGGGCACCGCCTTTGTGGACCGGGGGCGCTGCCTGCCCTGGGCCATGGACCGGCCCTGCATAGTGTGCCAGGAGATGTGCCCGGTGAGCCCCAAGGCCATCTTCACCCGCATGGAGTACCGCGATCTGCGCCTGGGCCGCTTGCAATTAAAGGAGGCCAAGGGCGACACCCTTGTGTTTTCCGGAGTCAAGGTGGCCCCGGGTTCCCTGGCGGGCGGGGATCATTTTGTGCTGATCCAGTCCCCGGGGTTCAGCCGCCGCCGGCGCATTCTGAGCAACGGCGCTGGCAATGTCAGGTTGGAGAAAGACGGGCAGGAGTGGCCAAAGGCGCCGTCTTCAGAAATAATTATTAAGGTGCAGGTCAGGCTGCTGCTGCCCTTTGTGGACCCCAAGGCCTGTGTGGGTTGTGGGGCCTGTGAGCACGCCTGCCCGGTGAGCGTGATTCCGGCAATAAGGGTCACCGCCGAGAATCAGACCCGGGGCGGGGCGAGGATGTTGGCCGGTCCCTGAGATGGGTTTTAAATCAGGCCGTTATTTTTACTGCCACTTTTAGGAGAGAAGCCATGTGCGCAGAAAAAAACCTAAACCGCCGCAACTTTTTTAAGGCCGCCGGCGCCGCAAGTCTGGGCGCGGCCCTGGGAGGCGGCTTGCCGTCAGGCCCTTTGGCCGCTGCCGCCGAGAACGCCATGCCCAGCCGCCCCTTTGGTAAGACCGGGGTAAAGGTGCCCATCCTGTCTTTGGGCACCATGTGGGACACCATCAACAACCAGATCGTTCTGCGCCAGGCCATGGCCTTGGGGATCACCTATTGGGACACCGCCGCCAGTTATCAGGGGGGCT
>JASFOZ010000319.1:0-5517 GCA_050116255.1 Desulfarculaceae bacterium | reverse complement strand
GAAGCTTCCTATTTTTAGAGATTGCGTCCACCATGGGCAAGCCGGGATTGCCGCTAAAATAAATCGTCGCGCTGTCCGGAGAGATGCATGGAAAATCATCCCCACCGCGCCTTGGAAGGATTGCAGGTTGTAGAGCTGTGCGATGAAAAGGTCAGCTTCTGCGGCAAGCTTCTGGCAGACATGGGCGCCCGGGTGATATTAGTTGAAAAACCGCCCCAGGCGGCTCTGCCGGCGCAGAAGGAGGGCAGAAGCCGCTTCTTTGCCTATCACCACGCCCGCAAGCAGAGCATCACTCTTGATGTGGAGCACCCCCAGGGCCGCTCCCTTTTCTTGCGCTTGATATCCCAGTCCGACGTGGTCTTGCATGGCCTCTCTCCCGCCAAGCTGGCGGAGCTTAGTTTGGACTATGAAATCTTGCGCCGTAAAAACCCCGGCCTCATCATGGTTTCCCTGAGCGGTTTCGGCCATGACGGACCGCGCCGTAATTGGCAGTCCTGCGATCTGGTGGCCGCGGCCACTGGCGGGTGGATGTATGTCACCGGCTCGCCCCTACGCGAACCCCTGCAACCGCCAGGCAATCAGTCCTTCCAGCTTGCTTCGCTTTACGGGGCTGTGGGCGTATTGCTGGCAGTGCGCCAAAAAAGGATGACCCAACAAGGCGCACATCTGGACCTATCCCTGCAAGAGTGCGTAGCCTCATCCCTGGACCATGTCTTGCCGCGTTACCTGCGTGAGGAGGAAATTCCCGGCCGGGTCGGCGGCTCCAACTGGAACCACAGCTTTTTCGTGGTGCCTTGCCGCGATGGTTATATCCACCTGGCCCCCTTCCAACAGTGGGAAACCCTGGTGGAGTGGATGGACAGCGAAGACATGGCTGATGACTTGACTGACGAAAAATTCCTGGCGCCGGACTATCGTCTGGAACATCTGGACCACATCATGGCGATCATCGAGGGTTGGGCCCGAACTCACAGCAGAGAGGAGCTTTTCCAAACCGCCCGGCTGATGCGCTTTGCCTGGGCGCCGGTCTGCACACCCAGCGAGGTCCTGGCCAGCCCCCAGCTGGCGGCGCGGGGCTTTTTTGAGCACCTTCCATCTGGGGAGGCTAAAGGTTCCCGGCTGAGCCCCGGCCCAGCCTTTCACAGCGAAGGCGCCCCCCCTCCACCTGGCCCAAAGGCCCCTTGCCAAGGACAAGACAATCTTAAAATCTACCGGGATGGCATGGGATTATCTTCCTCAGAGCTGCAAGAACTGCAAGCCCAAGGGGTTATCTGAGTCAGCATTATGCCTATCTTAGAGGATATAAGGGTGCTGGATTTCACCCGGGTAGTGGCCGGGCCCTACGCTACGCGGATTTTGGCGGATTTCGGAGCCGAGGTGATCAAGGTGCAGTGTCGCAAGACGGCCCAGGGCACCGAGGACAACCAGACAAGTTATTTCCAACATTACAACCGCAATAAAAAGAGCATCACCCTGGACATGGAACAGCCTGAAGCCCGGGAATTGGCCACTCATTTGGTGCAGCAATGCGACGTGGTGGCGGAAAACTTCTCTCCTCGGGTGCTGGAAAACTGGGGATTGACCTACCCCAGGCTCCAGGCGGCGCGGGGTGACATCATCCTGCTCCGCATGTCGGCTATGGGGCAGAGCGGACCCTGGCGGGACGGGGTGGCCTTTGCTCCGGGCATCCAATCCCTGGCCGGCTTCACTTCCCTCACCTCTTATGCCCAGGGACCACCCCTGGGGATGGGGGTTCCCTACGCGGATATCGTCTCCGGCCTATACGGGGCCGTGGCGGTGATAGCGGCCCTGGAGATCAGGGATCGTAGCGGCCAGGGGCAATGCATTGACCTGTCCGAGTATGAAGCCATGGTCACCCTTCTCGGCCATGAACTGTTGGCGGTCCAGGCAGGGGCGAACTGCCCGTCCCCGGCTGCGCCCCATGGTTGTTATGCCTGCCAGGGCCATGACCGTTGGTGCGCCATCGCCGTATTCAACGATCCGCAATGGAATGCCCTTTGCCGGGTTATGGGGCTGACGGACCTGACCGGGGATGCCAGGTTCAACGATCCGGCCGGCCGCAGGCGCCACAAGGTTGAGCTGGACGAAAAAATCACCCTGGCCGCGGCTCGCTGGCGGGCCGAGGATTTGGTCCTGGCCTTGCAGGATGCGGGCGTAGCCGCAGGCGTGGTGCAAAACGCCCAAGACTTGAGCGGCGACCCTCAGCTATTGCAACGCGAGTTCTTCAAGTTTTTGCAGCACCCCGCTCAGGGGGCTATTTTTGCGGACAACACACCTCTGAAAATGGGCGCAGACAGCTTGGGACAATGGCGCGCCGCCCCTCAACTTGGCGAGCACAATGCCTATGTGTTCGGTGAACTGCTGGGCCTGGGACAAAAGAAAATAGCGGATTTGCAGGCCCGGGGAGTGATCGCCTGATTGAGGGAGCCGTATCTTATTACTGGCCTTGCTGACCCTCCGTGCGGCCCCGCTTTCACCAAACCGGCCATATACTTCGTGGGCTTCCATTCCAGTGGTTGACAAGCCGCACGGCGATTAGCTAAGCTGAATTATAAAAGTTAAAGTACTTTCGCATATTGAAAGTAATTATGGCGCGCACAGCGAAAAGGCCCTATTCCCTTTCCAGCCTTTCCAAAGGCTTGTCCATCCTCAACACCTTCAGCAAAGAGCGGCCTCAACTCACCCTTACCGAATTGGCTCAGGCCAATAACATGAGCTTGGCTACCGCCACCCGCTACGTCGTCACCTTGGAAGAGCTGGGCTATCTGACCCAGAAACCAATGACCAAGCGTTATGGCCTTACCCCCAAGATATTGGACATAGGTTTCAACTTGATCGGCAGTATGGACTTACGTTCCCGGGCCATGCCGGAAATGGTCAAGGCCACTGAAGAACTCAAGATCACAACCGCCTGCGCCATCCTAGAAGGCAAAGACATTCTCTACATCGAGCGATTCCGCTCCAGCGACGTGGTCAATCTGGATCTCTCCACCGGCTCGCGTCTGCCGGCCTACTGCACTTCCCTGGGCCGGGCGATTTTGTCTCACACCGACCGCAAAGAGGTGAGGCAGATCTTGCAAGAGAGCAACTTGGTCAAACACACGCCCTACACCAAAATCGACCCCAAGGTGATCCTCAAGGAACTGGATGAGGCCCGTGAAAAGGGTTATGCCCTGAATGTAGAGGAGTTGGCCTTGGGCCTGGTGGGCATGGCTGTGCCTATTTTCCGGCATGGGCAAGTGGAGGCTGCCTTCGGGTTTTCCTTTCCCTATGACCGCATAAGTGACAAGACAACCAAGGCCGCCTTCTTGGGGCGGCTAAAAGCCATCCAGAAAAAAGTCTCTTTCCCCAGCGTGCCTTAGAGGGACAGCGGGCGGCTGCTGGTAGAGCGTGCATTTCGGCCGCAGCGGGGAGGAGGTATGTTGGCATGGGAGTTGTGAGTAGATGGCCAAAGGCAAATCCCCATACTCCCGCCTGCTGCTGGGTTATCCCAAGGCCGCTGAAATTGAGATAAACCTCCTTTGGGTGCGGGAACCGGGAAAGGCTGTTTAGTCTTTGATGCCCGCATGAGACTAGCGTGAGGCTCAGGCTGGACCGCCCAGAAATGCTGGACCCATGACCGCGGATAAGGTTTTAACCAATGCCCGGGTGCTAACCATGGACCCTGGCCGACCCCGAGCCGACACGCTTTGCATCCAGGGAAACCGAATTACTGCGGTGGGGGATGCCGGCTTGTTAGGGCAGCAACGGGGGGCGGCCACCGAGGTGTGGGACTGTGGCGGAGCCACGGTACTGCCTGGTTTTATAGACCCCCATTGCCATTTCCTGGGGTTGGTGGACAGCCGTTTGGGGCTGAGTTTCGCACCCCGGGAGGTGCGCTCCTTGGCCCAGCTCCAAAAACGGATAAGGGATTATGCCGACACCCTGCCCCCAGGTCAATGGATCAGGGTCCGGGCCTATGACCCTTTTTATCTGGCCGAGGGCCGCCACCCCACCTGTTGGGACCTGGACCGGGCCGCACCCCGCCACCCAATACGCCTTTCGCACCGCTCAGGAATCGCCCATGTACTCAACAGCCTGGCCCTTTCCCGGGCGGGCATTCACAACGATACTCCCGAGCCTCCCGGCACCCTGATCGAGCGCGACCTGACCACTGGCCAGCCCAACGGCCTGGTCTTTGGTATGGGCAGCCACCTGGCTAAACTCATGCCTCCGCCCGACCCGGATCAGCGCCGCCAGGCCGCCGCAAGCGCGGCCCGGGAGCTGCTCTCCTGGGGAGTCACCTCCTTTTGCGATGCCTCGTCTCATAACGAACTGTCTGACCTGAAACAGCTGATCTTCTGGAAAGAGAGCGGAATTATTCAAGGAAGGTCCCATGCGCTGTTGGGCTGGGAGGCCTTTTGCGATGTCCCGCCCGGAGATATCGCGCAGGCTGGTCAGGCAAAGGCTCCGCTGTGCGGGGTGAAGATCATAATCAACCGCAACCAGGGAGAAGTCGACCCTCCGCTGGCGGAATTGGCCGCCCGCTTGGCCTCCCTGGAGACCCGGGGCCTGCCCGCAGTGATGCACGCGCCGGAAGAGCAAGAGGTGGCCGTAGCCTGTGCCGCTGCAGCCCATACCGGCTCGGTGGGGCACAGCGGCCGGCCCGCTCACCGGGTGGAGCATTGTTTTCTCTGCTCCCCGGCCACCATGAATAATCTACATGAGCTGAACTTGACCGTGGTCACCCAACCCGGTTTCCTCTATGAAAGCGGGGCGCGATACCTGGCCACCGTACCCACGGCCCAGCAGGCAGGGCTGCACCCCATAGGCAGTCTGCTGACTCACGGGGTGGAGGTGGCCTTTAGCTCGGACTTTCCGGTGGGGCCGATTAATCCCCTGCTGGGCGTTTACAGCGCGGTGACCCGCCGGGACCAGGAAGATGTGGTGATCGCCCCCCGCGAGGCCATAGACCTGGGCACGGCCTTGAGACTATACACCTTGGCCGGCGCCCGGGCCCTGGGAAGGGGAAATGATCTGGGGAGCCTGGCCCCGGGCAAACTAGCCGATCTGGTGGTGCTGGACCGCGATCTGGACGCAGCCGGCCCCTCGGGTCTGCCTGTTGCCCGGGTGATGCTCACCCTGGTGGGGGGAGAGGTCGCCCATGACGGTCGGGAACCGGGCGCCGGCCCGATTTCAAGAACGGACGCCGCGTTAGAACAGAATTAAGTCCTTGTTTATCAAGCGCAGCGCCCGGTGGGGAACTTTCCGCCGGAAAAGACGCTAACGGCCCCTCGCCATGGGTGCTAGTCTGAAGAGGGCAAGGGCTTAGGGTCTAGAGTGACCATTTCTTTGGAGCAGCACTGAGGCACCTTCTCGCTGGCCTTGGTGCACAGAATTTCCGCGCCACACTCCTCACACCGATATCTCTTGCCTAGCTGGCTCATGTCCATGACCTCCTACTTCTTGTCTGTACCGGCCGTTTTAAGCTCCATGGGTTGCCCACAGCACTTCAAT
>JASFOZ010000318.1:0-5527 GCA_050116255.1 Desulfarculaceae bacterium | reverse complement strand
CGATCACCGAGCGCCCGGAATAGTCCACCCGCTTGCCCAGCAGGTTCTGCCTAAAACGCCCCTGCTTGCCTTTGAGCATGTCGGACAGCGATTTAAGGGGGCGCTTGTTGGGGCCGGTGATGGTCTTGCCCCGGCGGCCGTTGTCGAAAAGCACGTCCACGGCCTCTTGCAGCATACGTTTTTCGTTGCGGATGATGATATCCGGCGCCGCCAGCTCGTTAAGACGGCGCAGCCGGTTGTTGCGGTTGATCACCCGGCGATAGAGATCGTTGAGATCGCTGGTGGCAAAGCGCCCGCCGTCCAAGGGCACCAACGGCCTCAGATCGGGGGGCAACACCGGGATCAAATCCATCACCATCCAGGAGGGGTCGTTGCCGGAATCTCGGAAAGCGTCGATCACTTTCAGGCGTTTGGCCAATTTTTTCCGCTTGGCCTCACTGGCTGTTTCCAGCATCTCGCTGCGGAGCTCGGCATAAAGGGCGTCCAAATCCAGCTCGGAGAGCAAGACTTGGATGGCCTCGGCGCCTATGCCGGCCTTGAAGGAATCCCCGAACTCATCTTGCATCTGGCGGTGACGGTCTTCGGTGAGAAGAGCGCCCTTCTGCAGAGTGGAGTCGCCGGGGTCCATAACGATATAGCTCTCAAAGTAGAGAACCCGCTCCAGCTCCTTCAAAGTCAGGTCCAGCAGATTGCCGATCTTGGAAGGCAAGGACTTCAAAAACCAAATATGGGCCACTGGCGAGGCCAGCTCGATATGGCCCATGCGGTCGCGCCGCACCTTGGATTGAATAACCTCGACGCCGCATTTTTCGCAGACCACCCCCCGGTGCTTCATGCGCTTGTATTTGCCGCAGTTACACTCATAGTCTTTGGTGGGCCCGAAAATTTTGGCGCAAAAAAGCCCGTCCCGTTCCGGCTTAAAAGTGCGGTAATTTATGGTCTCCGGCTTTTTGACTTCACCGTGAGACCAGGCGCTGATCTTCTCCGGGCTGGCCAGAGAAATCTTCACCGCGTCAAAAGAAAGTGGATCCTTGGGTTTGGAAAAATAGCTATACAGATCTTCCAAGGGACTTCTCCTTTATTCAGGCTGGGCCAAAGCTTCCAACTCTGACTGCTCGACCAGTTCCACATCCAGGCAAAGGGCTTGCAGCTCTTTGACCAAGACGTTGAAACTCTCGGGCAACCCCGCCTCTAGGTTGTTTTCTCCCTTGACTATCTTTTCGTACATGCGTGTACGCCCGGCGACATCGTCACTTTTGACAGTCAGAAACTCCTGCAGAGAGTAGGCGGCTCCATAGGCCTCCATGGCCCAGACCTCCATCTCGCCTAGGCGCTGGCCGCCGAACTGGGCCTTGCCGCCGAGAGGCTGCTGGGTGACCAGCGAATAAGGCCCTATGGAGCGGGCATGTATCTTGTCGTCAACCAGATGATGCAGCTTGAGCATGTACATAATGCCTACGGTCACAGAGCGGTCAAAGGGCTCTCCGGTACGCCCGTCTATGAGCACGGCCTGGCCGGTGGCCTTTAGCCCGGCGTTCTCCAAAAGCTCTTTGATCTCTTGCTCCGAAGCTCCATCGAATACCGGCGTGGCCACAGGCACACCGGCAGACAGGGCTGTGGAGGCTTCTTTGAGGGCATCGTCCTTGAGCCGCCCATAGGCCTGATCCATTTCCTCGGCAGAGTAGATCTTGCCCAAATAGGAGCGCAGGTCCTTGATGGTGGTCTTGGTTGCGGTCTTGGACTTGGCTTGGGCGATGGCATCCACCATGCGCCCCACCTGTTGCCCCAGTTCCTTGCAGGCCCAACCCAGATGGGTTTCCAACACCTGGCCCACATTCATGCGGCTGGGCACTCCCAAAGGATTGAGCACAATATCCACCGGAGTGCCGTCCGGGAAGTAGGGCATGTCTTCCTCGGGCAGGATGCGGCTGACCACACCCTTGTTGCCGTGGCGGCCGGCCATCTTGTCGCCCACCGAAAGCTTGCGCTTCATGGCCACGTAGACCTTAACCATCTTGATCACACCCGGCGGAAGCTCGTCGCCCTTGCGCAGCTTGCTGATCTTATTCTCGAAAGAGGTGCGGATGAGATCCACCTGCTCCGCGTAGCCGTCGACTATGCGTTCCAGCTCGGCCTGCACCTTTTCGCTTACTCCGGCGAGCTCCAGCTCGCGCATGCGCGATACCGGGATGGTACGGATCAACTCCGGGGTAAGTTGGGCCTTTTTGGCGATTAAAATTTTGCCCTTGTTGCCTTTGAGCGGCGCCGCCAGAGTCTGCCCGGCCAGTATACGCTCCAGGCTGTCCTGGGCGTTGCGCCGGATGATTTTGATCTCATCCTCCTGGTCCTTGAGCAGGCGGTTGACCTCTTCGTCCTCAATGGACTGGGCTCTTTCGTCTTTTTCGATCCCCTTGCGCGAAAAAACGCGGGCATCGATGACGATACCCTCAACCCCGGGGGGGAACCCGCAAGGAGGTGTCTTTGACATCACCGGCCTTTTCGCCGAAGATGGCGCGAAGCAGCTTTTCCTCGGGGCTGAGCTGGGTTTCGCCTTTGGGGGTGATCTTGCCCACCAGGATGTCGCCCGCCCCGATCTCGGCGCCTATGCGCACAATCCCGCTCTCATCCAAATCTTTGAGGGCCTCTTCACCCACGTTGGGGATGTCGCGGGTGATCTCTTCTTTGCCCAGCTTGGTGTCGCGGGCTACTATCTCGAACTCCTCGATATGAACAGAGGTGAAGACGTCGTCTTTTACGATGCGCTCGCTGACCAGAATGGAGTCCTCATAGTTGTAGCCGCCCCAGCTCATGAAGGCCACCATCACATTGCGGCCCAAGGCCAACTCGCCGCCGGATACAGCCGGACCGTCCGCCAGTATCTGGCCCTTCTTCACTCTCTGGCCCCTGCCCACAATGGGTTTTTGGCTGGTGCAGGTGTTTTGATTGCTGCGCTGGAACTTGATTAGCTTGTAAATCTTCACTTGGGAGCTGGCGTCCGCGGTGAGTGGCTTGTCGTAGCGCACCACGATGCGGCCGGCGTCAACATCATTGACCACCCCCGGAGCTTCGGCCACCACGCATACGCCTGAATCCCTGGCCACCACCTCTTCGATGCCGGTGCCCACCAAAGGCGCGTCGGTGCGCAACAAGGGCACCGCCTGGCGTTGCATGTTAGAGCCCATCAGGGCGCGGTTGGCGTCGTCGTTCTCCAAAAAGGGAATCAAGGAGGCGGCCACCGAGACCAACTGGTTGGGGCTGACGTCCATATACTCCACTTCGTCCGGGGCCACCAGCATGACCTCGCCTTCCCGGCGGGCGATGACGATGTCGCGGGTGAACTTGCCTTTGTCGTCCAAGGGCGCATTGGCCTGGGCGATGGCATGATCACCCTCTTCCAAGGCCGATAAAAACTTGACTTCCTTGTTGGCCTTGCCGCCGCCCGCGGTCCGGTAGGGGGTTTCAATGAAACCATAGTCATTGACCCGGGCGTAGGTGGAAAGGCTGACGATCAGGCCGATGTTGGGCCCCTCCGGGGTTTCGATGGGGCAGATACGTCCGTAGTGGGTGTTGTGAACGTCACGCACTTCAAAACCGGCCCGTTCCCGGGTCAAGCCGCCCGGGCCCAGGGCGGAGAGGCGCCGCTTGTGGGTGACCTCGGAAAGGGGATTGGTTTGGTCCATAAACTGGCTGAGCTGGCTGGTGCCGAAGAACTCCTTGACCACCGCGGAAACCGGTTTGGAGTTGATGAGGTCGTGAGGCATCAGGGCCTCTATCTCCTGCAGGCTCATGCGCTCCTTGATGGCCCGCTCCATGCGCACCAGCCCGATCCGGTATTGATTCTCCAGGAGTTCGCCCACCGCGCGCACCCGGCGGTTGCCCAGGTGGTCTATGTCGTCCACCGTCCCTTCGGCTTCCTTTAAGTCGATTAGGAGTTTGACCGCCTTGAGGATGTCTTCGCGCCTTAGGGTACGCACAGTTTCAGGCACATCCAAACCAAGGCGCAGGTTGAGCTTGAGCCTGCCCACCGCGGATAAATCATAATGCTCGGCCGAGAAGAACAGGTTGTGGAAGAAGGTCCGGGCCACCTCCAAGGTGGGCGGGTTTGAGGGCCTCAAGCGGCGGTAGATGTCCACAATGGCCTCATCTTCGCTCTCAACCTTGTCCAGCTCCATGGTGTCCCTGAAGCTGGTGGTGACATGATAGCCGTCAATGAAAAGAGTGGGTATCTCGGTGATTCCGACTGTCCTGATTTTGCTTAAAGCATCAGCGTCGATAGGTTGATTCAGGCCCACAATGAGTTCGCCGGTCTCAGGGTCGGCCAAGTCCTTGGCACTGAACCTGTTCAGCAGATCCTCCTCGGTGACCGGGATACTATTCAGCTTCAGCTCTTCAAGCCGTTTCAAGGCCCGGCGGTTCATTTTTTTGCCGGCCCTGACCAAGGGCTTGTTGGTCTTGGGATCCATCAGATCCAGGCGCATCTCCCGGCCCATGAGAAGGTCCGGGTCCACTTTGGTCTGAATGCCATCCTCGGTTAGAGTGAAGGTCTCGGTTTTGTACATGAAATGCAAAAGGTCCTCGGCCGAATAGCCCAAGGCCTTAAGCAGCAAGGTGACCGGGAACTTGCGGCGGCGGTCGATGCGCACATACAAGATGTCCTTGGGGTCGAACTCCAGATCTATCCATGAGCCCCGCAAGGGTATAACCCGGGCGGAGTATAAAAGCTTGCCGCTGGAGTGGGTGCGCCCCTTGTCATGGTCAAAGAAAATCCCGGGAGACCGGTGCAGCTGGCTGACCACAACCCGCTCGGTGCCGTTGACGATAAAGGTGCCCCGCGCGGTCATCAGAGGCAGGGTCCCAAAATAGATCTCCTGCTCCTTGATATCACGGATGGACTGGGTCTCGTTGTCCTTGTCCACGTCATAGACCACCAGACGCACCGTGAGTTTGACCGGCGCCTCATAGGTCATGCCCCGGGCCAGACACTCCTCAACGTCGTATTTAACTTCCCCAAATGCGTAAGAGACGAACTCCAGCGAAGAGGTGCCGGAGAAGTCGCTTATGGGAAAGACACTCTTGAACACTCCCTGGAGCCCCATGTCTTGGCGCTGGTCAGGGGGCACATCCATCTGCAGAAACCGTTCGTAGCTCTGTTTCTGCATGTCGATCAGATTGGGAATGTCGATGATCTTTTGGATTTTGCCAAAATTTTTACGGAGCCGGGTTTTGGTTGCTGTAGCCTGGCTCATGGGACCTCCCTAAAGGCCGGGATTGATCGGTCTCCACCTTGATCAGGTCCGCCGCCGGATCGTGCCTAGTAAGCGCCCTAGGAGTCAAGAGGTGACTCCCGCAACGGGCTTGCTAGGGGCGGAGGCCGAAAATATTTTGGGCCCCATCCGGACCCCGCCGGCCCGGATGGGATCTTAAACTAAGTAAAAAAACAAAAAATGTTACTTCACCGCCACTACGCCGCCAGCTTCTTCGAGCTGGTTTTTGATGTCTTCGGCTTCCTCCTTGCTGATGCCTTCCT
>JASFOZ010000317.1:0-5530 GCA_050116255.1 Desulfarculaceae bacterium | reverse complement strand
GCTTATGTATGACCCCATAGGCCGGCGGGAGGATAGGGACACCACCACCACGGTCACCACCGCCGGCGGCAGCTACACCGTGGAAGAGAAGATGACCCGGTTTTATAAGAACGATATTCTCTTCAACGCCCAGGTGGGTAAACGCTTCCATGACCTCACTCTGCGGGCGGGCATAATCGCATCCTCCGGAGGCGTGGGTCTGGATTACCATTGGAGCGACAAGCTGACCTTTTCCTTGGATGCCTATGATTTCCGTTTCGAGGGAGACGACCAGCCCCATCTCAAGCTGAGCGCGGACTATTCCTTCTGGAAGTACTTCTATGTCACCGCCGGCTGGGACCATCCCTTGGACAGCGACAACTCCTCTTTCTTTGCCGGTGTGGGGGTCACTTTCTGGGATGACGACCTTAAATTCCTGTTAACCAGCGGCGCCGTGCCCACACCTTAAATGCCAGCCGCTGAGAGGCCGGCTTCATTGGCGGCGGCAAGGTTGACAAGTGAACCCGAGGACATACCTTTGAGCCAGCCTCAGGCTGCCAGCTTGCCAGGCGCCCTGGGCCTAAAGACTCCACAAGTGGTGGCCATTGTGGGCAGCGGCGGTAAGACCACCCTGCTAGAGACCCTGGGCCAGGAGTTGGCTGCCGCCGGCGAGCCGGTGGTGGTCACCACCACCACTCACATCCTCCCTCCCAAAGCCGGCCGGCAACAAGGGCCTTGGCTGTTAGGCTCCCGCGAGCCTTCTCCTGAGGAAATATCCGTGCGCCTGAGTAAAGGCACCCCCCTGTTGGCTGCAGGCCGGTACACGGCAGAGGGTAAGCTCTCTGGCCTGGATTTCGAACAAATACAAGCCCTGCACTCAGTCCAGGGCCTGTGGGTGCTGGCGGAAGCCGACGGCGCCGCCCGGCGCCCTTTAAAGGCCTGGGCAGATTGGGAACCGGCCGTCCCTCCCCAAACCGGCTGCCTGGTAGTTATGGCAGGGGCGTCGGGACTAGGCAGGCCTCTGCAAAAGGAATGGGTCCATCGCCCTGAAATCTTCGCCCGAATCAGCGGCCTGTCTCTTGGCCAACGCCTGACGCCCACCGCGCTGGCCAAGGTCTTAACCTCAGAAGGTGGACCCCTTAAGGCCCTCCCCGCTGGAGCGCAAGCGGTACTAGTGATCAACCAGGCGGAGGCGGCCTCTGCATCCCAGTTGAAAGAGTTGGCTCAGGCCCTTGATACAAAAAATCAGGACCTGCCTTCAAACCGGCGATATGTCCGCATTTTGGCAGGCAGTCTGCGTCAGGGCCGGCTCCGGAAACTCATTGCCTCGGATATTGGGCTCTACTCAGGTTAAATTCGATGGTATATTTGTGATTAAGTTACAGGAGGGGACCGGCAAGGCCCCCCAGTTTTGTATGGGATCGGGTTTATGAAGCGAACTTTTTTTATCGTGGCAGCAGGCTTGCTCCTATGGGCAACGGGCTGTGCACCCCATGCGGCCAAGCTGGACTCTCTGGAGCCCGGCATGACCGAGACCCAGGTGGCCACACAGCTGGGTAAGCCGGAAAAAATCAAAAGGGTGCGCTTCATGGGCCACGAGCGGGACTATACCGTTTGGGAATATAAAATGGTGCCCGATGTGCCCACCTGACCTGAGGAAGGCGCCAGCCGGGTGCTGGCTGGGTTTGCCACTCTGGGCCTAAGTGAGATAGCCTGGTCACAGGCCAAAGCAGAACCGCATTGGGTATACTTCATAGACGGCACCATGGTTTACTATTCCCTTGCCTTTGACTGTGCCCACGACGATGCCTGCGATCTGAAATGAACAACCCCTGAATCATGCCGCCTCTGTCCGGCCCGGAGGCGCGGACAGGCAATTTTTATATGACAACGATCTTCCCAGACGGAAAAGAAAGTTCGCCCACCAGCCCGGAGGGTCCCTCCTTGGCCAAGGGCACCCCTTTCGCGGATTTCCAAATTCCACCCGCCCTTCTTAAGGGGCTCAACGAAAGCGGTTACGAACGCTGTACGCCCATCCAAGACTTGGCCATACCCATCGGCCTGCAAGGCAAGGACGTGGCCGGGCAGGCCCAGACCGGCACCGGCAAGACCGCCGCCTTTCTGGTTCCCATCTTGGCGCATATGCTCCAGGACGAAACCCGCCAGCCGGGCAAGCCCAACGCCCTGGTGGTGGCCCCCACCCGGGAGCTGGCCTTGCAGATATTGCACGACGCCCAGGACATCGGGCGCCACTGCGGCCTCAAGATGCTAGCCGTGTTCGGAGGAGTCGATTACGCCAAACAGGCCCGCACCTTGCGCCAAGGAGTGGATTTGGTGGTGGGCACCCCCGGCCGTCTGATCGATTATATGAAACAAAGAATCCTGGACCCCAGCCATATTAAATACCTGGTAATCGATGAAGCGGACCGGCTCTTTGACATGGGTTTCATCGCCGACCTGCGCTGGATACTGCGGCGGCTGCCTTCCTATCAGCGCCGCCAATCCATGTTGTTCTCCGCCACCCTGGGCTACCGGGTGCTTGAGCTGACCTACGAGTTCATGAATATGCCTCAAAAGGTGGCCGTGCAAACCGACACCCGCACGGTGGAGCAGGCCACCCAAGAGCTCTTTCATTGTAGCAGCGAAGAAAAGTTCAATCTTCTTCTGGGCATACTCCAAAAAGAGGACTGGACCCGGGTCATGGTCTTTACCAACACCCGCTACATGGTCGACTGGCTGGCTTTCAAGCTCAAGGCCAATGGATATCCCGCTGAAGGCATATCCGGGTCCTTGGATCAGCGCAAGCGGCTGCGGCTGATGGATAAATTCAAGCGGGATCAGGTCAAGCTATTGGTGGCCACCAATGTGGCCGCACGCGGCCTGCATATCGAAAATGTCAGCCATGTCATAAACTTCGATGTGCCAGCCGACCCTGAAGACTATGTGCACCGGGTGGGAAGGACTGCGCGCGTGGGCGCCCCGGGCAAGGCCATAACCATTTGTTGTGACCGTTACGCCACGCATCTACCCTATTTAGAGGAGTACCTGGGCCGGAAGGTTCCAGTGTCTTGGGCTGACGACGATATGTTCCTGCCTGATGAGGCCCCGGAGTACGTCCCCCGTTCCAGGGGCGATTCCAAAAGGCGGCCGCGACGGCCCCAGACCTCCAGCAAGGCTGCTGCCTCCAAGCGCCGCCGGCGCCGGCCGCGCCGTAAAAAGCACACAAAGTCAAAGACCTCGGATTCCTGAGTTCTTCTGAAAACAATCCCTGGAACCGTCTTGACCGGAACCGCCCTGGATCCGGATATTTTTGACGGGGTCTGCTACAATCTTTTCCACAGACAGCCGGGATAATAAAACATCCGGTGGGAAGCAACATGCCCAAGGCACCGCCAGCTGGGTGTCTCAAGACCGTACCCGGAACGAATTATGCCCAATCCTGCAACAAGGCAATCATATGCCGCCACCTTGACCGCCATGATCACAGCAGGAGCGGTTGAGTGCATGAGCCAGGTGGTTTTGTTCCGGGAGCTTATGGTTGTGGCAGGGGGCAACGAGTTGAGCTTGGGGCTGGCCGCCGCCGGCTGGCTGGCTTGGGCTGCCCTGGGGGGATTCTTAGGCGGCCGGCTCGGCGCTAGATGGAGGCCTGCCGGACCGGCGCTCCCCCTCATCCTAACCGGCGGCGCCGGCATCTTCTCCTTATGGCTGGTGCGCTTGGCGCCTGGTTTTCTTGGCATCCCCATGGGACACATCCAACCCCTGAGCCTGATAATGATCCTCATCCTGGGAGCCTTATTCCCCGCCGGATTGATGGCGGGAGCCAATTTCCCTCTGATATTGGCCGCTGCCGGCACCACTTCCCACCGGGCCCGGCTTTTGAGCCGCATGTACGGCTGGGAAGCCCTGGGGGGAACGGTGGCAGGACTCTTATTCGCGCTGGCGTTGGTGTACTGGCTGAATCCGGTGGGAATCATCATGTCCGCGGCCTGGCTCAGCTGCCTGGCGGCCTTGATTTGTCACCGGGGCCGGGTGCGTATAGCCGTTTTCCTGTGCCTGGCCTTGGCCGCTTTGGGACTGGCCTTGTCCAGCGGCATTGACCGTGACCTGAAAGAACGGCTGTGGGCCGGCCGCAACCTGGTGGCCTGGACGGAAAGCCCTTACGCCCAGCTGGCAGCGGTGCGGCAACCGGGCCAGATGGATTTCTTCGCCAGCGGCTCCTGGCTCTTTTCCCACCCCGACCGTCTGCGCTTGGAACGCGCAGCCCTGCTGCCCCTCCTGGCGGCCCCTCATGCCCACAAGGCCCTGTTCCTGGGTGGAGGCCCCTCCCGTATCGCCAATGAGGCCGCCCGCCGGGGCCGCTTGCAGCACGTCACAGCCTTGGAGCTGGACCCCTGGATCTGGCGGCTGGCCCAGGAGATGCCGCCTTTGCAAAAACCTCCTGCGACCATGCAAGTTGTCTTTGATGACGGGCGGGCCTATTTGAAAAACACTTCTAACCGCTTCGATCTGGTGGTGGTGGACATGCCTCCGCCTTCCACGGTGCAAAACAATCGATACTACACTGAAGAGGGTTTCCAGGCCCTGGCCCGGGTCTTGAACCCCAGAGGAGTCGCCGTGGTCAGCCTGCCGGGGGTGGAATATTTGGTGGGCAGGCTCCAGGCCGCCCGCCTGAATACCATTATAAAAGCGGCTAAACAGGCCTTTGCAGAGGTGGTTATCATGTCCGGGCCTGAGCTGAGGTTGTTCATGAGTCCTAGCCCCGGCGTGGTGAGTGCCAATCCCGCAGATTGGATTGAAAATCTCTCCGGCTACCATTGGAAACAAGTCGCGGCGGTTCGGCCTGACACCTTGAGTCAAGAGCTCAACCCCCAGCGCCTTGCCTTTTTAAAGGCCGCCCTGCAAAGAGCAGAGACCGGCGCCGCCAACCGGGACCTACAGCCCCGAGCGATTTTGTATGACTCTCAGCTCTGGGGCGCCCGCCTGGGAAGACTCTCCGGCCTGGCCTATGGCCTGGCCCGGCTCCAGCCCTGGCACCTGTTTTTACCCCTGGCGGTGGTGATGTTGGCTGGCTGGGGGCTATGCGCTCACCGCCGCACCATCGCCTGGCTTGGCCGCTGCCTGGTGCCGCTGGGCCTTTTTTGCTGCGGCCTGACCGCCATGTCCGCCACCGTGCTGCTGCTGCTGGCCTACCAGGTGTTGTTCGGGGCAGTATACGTGGGCCTGGCCCTGGTAGTGGCCGGTTTCATGGCGGGAACCGCCGTGGCCGCGCTATGGGCAGGTGCGGGGCTGGAGCGGCTCAGGCGCCCCCTGGCGGCACTTTCTCTGAATGGACTGGCACTGACCCTGGCCTGCCTGGTCGCCCTGGGATTGATCAAGCTGCTGCACGCGCAGGCACTTTCAGACTGCTGGTCCTGGGCCCTGGTGGCCATGGCCGCTGTGATCGGAGGTCTCACCGGCGCCTATTTCGGCCTGGCCGGGCGTCTGGGCCTGGACCGGGCCGGCAGGGAGCAGTCATTGGCCCTGGTGGGCGGCCGCACCTATGGCATGGACC
>JASFOZ010000316.1:0-5558 GCA_050116255.1 Desulfarculaceae bacterium | reverse complement strand
CGCTTGGCTATGGCGCCCTCGGTCATGATGCCCCCAGCCAGGATGAAGAAGGGAATGGCCAGAAGCACCGAGTTGTCCAGGGCGTTGAAAAGCTGCTGCACCAGGATGGTGAGAGGGGTGTTGGTAAATAGCAAGAGGACGAGGGCCGTGGTCGCGGCCAGGAGCACACTGATGGGCATGCCCAGCAGGAGCAGGGCCGCAAAGCAGATGACCATGGCGATGATCATGAGGCCTCCTCCTGCGGCGCGGCCTCGTCCTTGATGATGAACTCCTCATTACGGCTGAAGCCCACGGCATGCACATAGATCTGGAACAAAAAGCGCATCACCATGGTGGCGCTGAACACGGCAATGGGCAGATAGGCCCAGAACATGGGCAGTCCCATGGCTGCGGAGGTGGTGCCAAAGCCTTTGAGCTTCCAGGCGTGCTGCCAGGCCATCCAGGCCACGCTGCTGAAAAGGGCGGCGCTGATGAGGTGGCCGGTTATACGCATGGCATGCCCCACCCGGGGCCGCACCCTGGTGACCACATAGTCCATGGAAAAATGCAGGCCATACTTCACCCCCAGGCTGGCGCCCAGGAAGGTGAGGAACACGCAGAAGTAGCGGGCGAACTCCTCAAACCAGGTGAAGCTGTGGTTGAACAGATAGCGGGTCACCACTTCGATAAAGGCCATCAGGGCCAGGCCCAACAGGCCCAGGGACAAGACCCCTTCTTCAAAGCGGTTGATTATGACCAGCAAGCTTTTCATGGATTAATCGCCAGCCGGGCGCCGGGATACAGCGGGGCCCCTGAGTGGGGCCCCGCCAGGGGGAACGGTTACTTGTTGTGCTCTTTTATCTTGGCCATGAATAAGTCGTAAAGCTCGGGCCCGGCCACCTTGCGGTACTTCTCCCAGACCGGTTTCATGGCGTCGGCAAAGGCCTGGCGCTCGGCCTTGGTGAGCTTGGTCACGGTGACCTTGTTTTTCTTGCAGTACTCTTCCACCGAGATGCCGGACTTGGGCAGCTTCTGGTGCAGCTTGACGTTGGACTCGCGGTTGACCTTAATGCACACCTTGGCGGCGTCCCTGAATATCTTTTGCTGGGCCGGTTTCAGGCGTTTCCACACAGCGGGGTTCACAATGATGGCGCACTCGGTGAGGATGTGGTCGGTGTCGGTGACGAACTTGGCCACTTCCGTGGCCTTGATCAGGATCGAGGTGAGGAGCGGATTCTCCTGGGCGTCGATGACCCCCTGCTGCAGTGCGTTGTAAAGCTCGGGGAAGGGGATGCCCACCGGCGAGGCGCCCAACTGCTTGAAGGTGTCCATGTAGACCGGGCTGTTCATGACCCTGATCTTGACGCCCTTCAGGTCAGAAGGCTTTTTCACCGGGCCCTTCTTGTAGTTGATGTCCCGGAACTCGTTTTCGGTCCAGCCTATGCCCACGAAGCCCTTGGCAGGCAGGTAGCTGAAGAGCTTTTTCAGAAAGGCCTCATCATCTAAAACGCCGTAGGCGGTTTTACGGCTGGGAAAGACAAAGGGCAGGTCGATAATAGCCATTTGGGGCACATAGTTGGAGAGCACTGCGGTGGTGATGGAGGCAATATCCAGGGTGCCGGCCTGGACCTGCTCGGCCATGGAACGCTCACTGCCCAGTTGGCCAAAGGGGAAGGTCTTGATCTCGATCTCACCTTTGGTCTTTTCCTTTACATAGGCGGCAAAGGCGTCCACACCCTTGCTCTGGCCGTGGAAGGGCGGGGCCACGTGACCGAACTTCATGGTGGTCTTGGCCCAGGCCAGGGATGAAAGACCCATCACAGCCATACCTAATACCAAAAGAACTATTAATGCCTTGCGCATCGACATCCTCTCCTGGTTATGCGGTTAAATAAATACGCTTCCGGGCCGGCCTCAATAAAGAGGCGGTCTGGAAAAGCTTTTCATTAATCAGCCTGCGTAGAGACAATATTAGGATATTCTCCAAGGTGATTACAAGCGCTGGCTGACAAATGAAGCTGCAAAATAGCCCTGCCTGCTCAGTCATCAATTGAAGGCAGGACTAGGGGTAAGAAGATGATAATCAACGATGATAGTTACATGATAGCTATAAAATAACTATGTGAACTTTAGACGAGGGCTCTGTTTCATGTCAAGAATAAAACAGGCCCCAGGCCAGTGCAGACGAAGTCATAGCCTGCTGCTGACCGGGGCGGGACTTTAGTTTTGCAGTCCGGCGGAAAAGAGCCGCTGGTTCATTTTTTGCCGGGGCGGAGGGGACATATCCATCAGCACCCGCAAGAGGTCGTCAGAGCTAAAGGGTAGACAGCCTTTGTGCGAGGCCGCGGCCATCAGAACCACATTGGCGGCCTTGACCGCCCCTGCCTGCATGGCCAAGCCGGTGGCATCCAGATAAAGGCTCTGGACCTTGTGCCGGCTCAGGGCCTTGCGTGCCTGGAGCGAGAGAAAATCCGGCCCCGGCGCGTTGATCACCAGGCTTCCGCCTTTTCTTAGAAATCCCAGGTTGCGCACCGCCTCTCCGGCCTCCAGGGAGAAGAGCAGGTCAGCGCTGCCCTGCGCCACCAGGGGCCCGGCAAAGTCCCCGGCCTTAAGGTGGCTTATCACCGAACCCCCGCGCTGGGCCATGCCGTGGACCTCGCTGATCATCACCTTTTTGGCCCTGGCCCTGGCGGCCTGGGCCAGCACCCGGGTAACAAAAAGCACTCCCTGACCGCCCACGCCTGCCACCATCGCCTGCCAATGTAACCGCTTCATGGCGCCACCTCCGCTTTTTGTATGGCCCCTTTGGGGCAGACATACAGGCAAAGCCCGCAATCCACACACCAGCTGCGGTCGATCGACACATGGCCCTTGGCATCCGCAACCAGGGCCGGGCAGTTGAATTTGGTGGTGCAGATTCCGCAGGCCACGCATTTTTCGGTGACCTCTACGCGCACCGGATTGGGGATGGCTTCTTGAGGGCGTTGGGCCACGCAGGCATGACGGGTAATGACCACCGCCATTGATCCCTTGGGGCTTTCGGCGTGCTTTTTGGCTTTTTTCAGAACCTCAATAAGCTTAGGTATATCATAGGGATCGGCCTCCTCCACCATCTCCACGCCGCAGCCCTTTACCAGCTTGAGCAGATTCACTTTCCTTCCGGGATGGCCGTCAGCGGTAAGGCCGTTCTCCGGGGTGGGCTGCATGCCGGTCATGGAAGTGGTCTCGTTGTCCAGAATGACCAGGACGAAGCGGGCGCCGTTATAAACCGCGTTGATAAGGCCTGCCGGCCCGGAGTGGTAAAAGGTGCTGTCGCCAATGGTGGCGGCCACCGCTGTTTTCATACCGTCCTGTTGGAACACCCGGCTCAAGGAGGCGCCGAAGTTTACGCTGGCCCCCATGTCATGGCAGGTATCCACCGCGCCTTGGTTCAGGCCCAGGGTGTAACAGCCGATGTCGCCGGTAAAGACCCCCTTGGGAAAGGTGCGGCGCAGGGCGAAAAAGACCGCCCGGTGCGAGCAGCCCGGGCACAGATTGGGCCTGCGCAGAGGGGGCTGGTCCGGAACCTGGAGGGTTTTGCCCCGGGGACGGGGCACCTTGATACGGGATTGTTTCAGGGCCTTTTCCAAGATCTGCCCCAGCCGGTCCGGGGTCAGCTCTCCGGCTGAGGGCACCAGGCCGTTTAAGCGGCCCAGGAGCTTATGGCGTTGCGGGGCCAGGAGCTCTATGACCGGCTCGGTCTCTTCCAGCACCAACACCTGCTGGCAGCTGCTTAGCAGCTTTGACACCGGCGCCAAAGGCAAGGGATAGGGCACTGCCAATTGCAGGAAGGGAATCGGGCCCCCTTTGACCGGGACGCCCAACTCCTCAAGCACGTCCCGGGCCAGGGCCGCCGCCACCCCTGAAGCCAGGATCCCCAAACGGGCCCGGGGCCGGGTCGGGTTGTGCCAGATATTCAGCTTTTTTTGGGCAGCCACGAAACCGGCGATTTTATCGAGCTTTTCATTCAAGGCCTGGTGCAGGGCCAGGCGCATCTTGGGGATGGCGGCCCAGCGGAAGGGATCGCGCTGGAAATTCGCCGGCCTTTTCAGCAGGCGCGGTTTGCGCAAGGTCATATTCTGGCGGGCATGACAGACCCTTAGGGTGGGCCGGAACATCACCGGAATCTCAAAACGCTCGCTGAGGCTGAAGGCCGCTGCCACCAGGTCCCGGGCCTGGGCCGGGCTCTCGGGATCAAAGACCGGCAGTTTGGCAAAGTGGGCCATTAGTCTGGAATCCTGTTCGGTCTGGGAGGAATGGGGCCCGGGATCGTCGGCGCTGATGATGATACAGCCTCCCTTGACCCCGATATAGGCGGCGCTCATCACCGGGTCCAAGGCCACGTTAAGACCAACTTGCTTCATGGCGCAGGCGGTACGCTTTCCGGTGTAGGCCGCTGACAGGGCAATCTCCACAGCGACCTTTTCATTGACCGACCATTCGCAGTAGGGTGGGGGATCGACCTCCCGGCCGAAGCGCACCACAGAAGGCAGAATCTCCGAGCTGGGGGTGCCGGGATAAGATGACATTACCTGAACTCCGGCCTCCACCAGGCCCCGGCCAATGGCCTCGTTCCCCAGGAGAATGGCCTGCGGACTCGATTTGACAGCAGCTGGCATAGCTATTTCCCGTCTAATTTTGGGGGATGGAATGGGCTATCAAGTGGGTACGGTAACCTGGATACTGTATACAATGCAAGATTTTTTATGGGGCGGCGCTAAGTTTTTGGCAAGTGGGCTTGCCAATTAGCCTGTCAGAAGCTATGGAGTATGCATGCGGACAAAATTCCTAAAATGCACTATCAGGCTGTTGAAAAACAATTTTAAACATTCACGTTCTGCTATTGGAGGTTTATATGCGAAGAATGGTCCTGTGCCTGCCCATGTTGATAATCTGGTGCCTGACAGCAGGCCTGGCTGGGGCGGGCGGCACTGTGACCATGCAGTTGTTTGTGGTTCCTGATGACAGCCCGGTGCCCTATGTGCTGGACCAAAAGCAAATCAGGGTGGATTTTTTAGACCAACCGGGCGGCGTACTCTTTTTGACCACCAACTCACAAGGCGAGATCACCCTGCCTGGAGAGCACAGAAGCAGGCCTATAAGGATCAAGACCGAGCCCAAGTGTTCCAGCGAGATATACGAGGTTCAGGATCAGGAGGTTATCTACCTTATCTGCTCCTGGTCTGGGAGCTCGGGATAGGCTTTCATCGCTTCAAATATGGCCGACGTATTTCTAGGCCAAGAGCCTTTTCAACAGGCCAAGAGAAGGCAGGTCATGTCCGGCTGTCTCCTGCCAGAAGCGGTGCAAAAAAGCCAGGCCCGGCTTCAAAGAGGCCTGGGAAAAGGAGAGGCGGCCAAGAGCGGCCAAGTCCAAGGTTGCGGCAGCCTCCAGCCCCTTTATTAAACCAGGTGATACCTCCACCTCGAAGCGGCCTTGCTGACATTGACCGCAGGTTAAACCTCCGGCCAATGACAACCGGGCCGTGTCCAGTTCAAGGGCCGGACGGCCGCATGATATGCAACTGCTCAAATTGAGGCCA
>JASFOZ010000315.1:0-5567 GCA_050116255.1 Desulfarculaceae bacterium | reverse complement strand
TGGCCTTGGTACTGGTGGGGGCCATGGGTCCCTCGGTGCCTAGTTTGGTGCTGGGAATCGTCGGGTCTGTCTGGCCTTGGTGGGGGCGCTTGGTGAGGGGTTTGGTGCTGGGCGCCAAACAAAGCGACTTTGTAATGGGAGGCCGGGTGGTTGGTGTGGAAGGCTTCCGGCTGGTATGGCATTACATACTTCCTCAAATAGTGCCGCCCTTATTGGTGGCTGCTTCGCTTAAAACGGCATGGATTATTTTGGCCACCGCCGGCCTGGGCTATCTCGGCCTGAGCGTGCAGCCGCCTACACCCGAGTGGGGCGCCATGCTCCAGGAATCCCGCATGTACTTAACCAAGGCGCCCTGGCTGATGCTGGCACCCGGCGCAGCAGTTACCGCGGTGGTGTTGAGTTTCAACCTTCTGGCCGAGGGTCTGCGGGACTCCCTGCAGGTCAAGCAGATCAGGGGGTGGTGAGATGAAACTTTTGGAAGTACGCAACTTGAGTATTTCATCGCCCCAGGGCGTTTTGGTGCGCAATCTCGATTTTGATCTCGATCACGGCCAAAGCTTGGGCCTATTGGGCCAAAGCGGCGCTGGCAAAAGCCTCAGCGCCATGTCTTTGTGCGGTCTGCTGCCTAAACCTCTTTTGGTATCCGACGGCTCCATAAGCCTGCACGGTGAGGCCATCTCTCCCAATGATCCCAAGGCTTGGCATGGCAGACGCGGCAAGGAAATCTTTCTGGTCTTTCAAAGTCCCACGTCGGCCCTGGATCCCACCGCCAAGGTGGGGGCGCAGATCGCCGAAGCGCTGGTGGAGGTCCGTGGCTGGCACCAAGGGCGCGCCTTGAAGCGAGCCTGTCAATTATTGGATGCAGTGGACCTGCCGGCCGCTACAGCTCAGCGGTATGCTTTTGAGTTGAGCGGCGGAATGCGGCAAAGGGTTCTGATCGCCATCGCCCTGGCGCTTCGGCCCCAGGTGCTTATCACCGACGAGCCAACCACCGGTTTGGACCCCGTGAACCAACTGGCTGTGCTTAATTTGCTAAAAAGGATGCAAAAGGAGCATCACACCGCCTTGCTTATCATCTCGCATGATCTACGGGTGATATCATTTATGGCGCGTCATGCCTTAATTATGGAAAAGGGCCTTGTGGTTGAGCGCGGGCCGACCTTGGAGGTGATGCGCCATCCCTCCCATCCACATACCGCGGATATGATCGACGCCATGCGCTGTTTGGAGCCGTTTAATGCCTGATCCCCTGCTGGTTGTAGAGAAGGCTAGTAAGCTCTACCCCAATCCGGAAGGACAAGGCCGGTTTGCCGCTCTGTACCAGGTGAGTTTTACACTAGGCCGCGGAGAGTCCTTGGGCCTTGCCGGCGAGAGCGGCGCCGGTAAGACCACCTTGACCAGGTTGATACTGGCGCTGGAAAAGCCGTCAACTGGCAGAGTCTTGTTAAAGGGAAGCGATCTTGCCCTCCTTGACCGGGCCCAACGAAAAAAAATCAAGCGCCAAGTTCAAATTATCTGGCAGGATCCCTATGTCTTTCTAAACCCGTACTTTTCAGTGCGTCAATTGATAATGGAGCCTTTGCAGGTGCTGGGGCTGGCCAAAGGCGAGGAACTCACCCGGCGGGTCCAAGCCCTGCTCGATATGGTGGACCTGCCTGCGCGTTGCCTGACCTCGCGGCCTCATGAACTGAGCGGCGGCCAATGCCAAAGGGTGGCCATCGCCCGTGCCTTGGCGGTGGAACCAGAGCTTTTAATCTGTGACGAAGCCCTGGCCAGCTTGGACCTGCTTCAGCAGGCCCGCCTACTTAGCCTTCTTATCGAATTGCAAGAACGCACCCAAATTAGCTACCTGTTCGTCTCTCACAACTTCACGCTTCTAGGGAAGCTATGTTCAAAAATAGCGGTACTCAAAGAGGGGCAGTTGGTGGAGATAGGCGCTGCCAACGATATTATGACAAGCCCGAACCATGCTTACACCAGGTCCCTGGTGCAGGCATCTTCGGCTCTGCCCCTAGGTCAACGCCCGCCCTTGCCGTCGATCGGATAATCCCTCGATATCCTTTGTGCCCGAGGCGGAACCCGATCCCACAGAGCCAGCAAACCCTGGGCTTTAAAAACCATGGCAGTAATCAATCACATTAAAAACAGCTGATGCCCAAAGCCAAAGGCAGAAACCGGCTTTCTGTGCGTACGTCATAGGGGCCTTTCCAAACATGCTCCCACTGATCCACCTGTTCCAGGCCTTGGCTTAGTCTTTTCAATTTTTCTCTCTGCCTGCCTATGACATCCGCGATTGCGACCTTTTTTCTGCAAACTATATTCAAGATGGCTGACACCTCCGGAGTGGCCAGCAAGGTTCTTATGGCCGCCTGCGTCCTCTCCAGGTCTAGTCCTTTGCTCAAGGGCCGGTATGGAGGATAAGGCTCTTCCTTATCAAGAATGGTAATGGTGACCGCTTTCTTCCGAGGGATGGACACCTCAATTACTGAGGAACCCATTTCTTTATGATAAGTGAGGGCATCCGAGTTGATGGTTTCAAACAAACCCGGATCGGGAGGCCAGTATGGTCCGGGTTTGTATGCTCGGGCGGATAAAAAAGACTCCAGGCCGGCAGTGTCCAAAGGGTTCGGTTTGGCCGGCGCCGTTTTTCGGGAAAGAGATTCCGTGACCGGCCCCAGGGCCACTAAAACGGCAAAGGCCAGCCACAGCCAGTAAGAGCGGGGCCAGGTACGCCACCTCAAATCAAAACGCAATCGGCAAGACTTCATGCTGCTCCGGTCAATATCTGTACTAGTTCAGGCTGCCCCGGCCTTATGCCAGGCTGTCAGCTTTCCTGCTTCCCCTTGAACTCGTAGGCGACTATATATTGGTTGTTTTCGTTCTTCAGTTCGATCTCATATACATGCTTTATCGGTGCCCCGAAGCGCTCGCATAGGCATTGCAACCTTAGGGCCAATTGTCTTTCATTGAGGCTGCCGCTGGCGTTTTGCAGCAGCAACAGCCAAATCTTATGGTTAAACCCCCGAGTGATGGATAGTTCCTTTCGATAGCGGCAGGGTGGCCAGGGTTTGGCCGGCCATACTCCCTTGAGCTGAGGAAAGGTCTGTATCAGGTAATAGCGGAACACGAACCCTCGGCCGTGCCAGCGCAGTTCATCAGGCGGCAGAGGGCCGTACTCACAAAAGGTCAGAATAATGTCCTGAGGCTTGGCCCTGTGGCCCAGGTCCCGGAAGGCCTGGCGAACCTGATAGGGATCCAAGTGTTTGTAGGGATGGATGATGTCTCTGGCTATTCCCAACAAGCAAATGGCTATGAACACGGACGACGCCGCCCAACAGCCCCGCTTGACCTTTCTTGGCGATAGGACGGTTTTCAATAGGGCCAAGAGCCCCACCCCCGCCAACATACAGACGCCAGGGGCCAAGTACAACATGGTGCGCATGGTGTTGCCATAGGGATAGAGCCGCAGGCTGGCGGCCCCCAACCCCACCAGCGCCGGCGCCAGTAATAGGCTGAGCAGCCTGAAATCGCCCCTTCTGCCCAATGTGACTGCACCGATGCAGACCAGCAGGAAAGTGATTATGCTGCCCCCGTTTTTTCCTCCCATGGGATAGGAGAGCATGTCACTGATGTGGGTCTTAAGCAGCCACCAAGGCACAGTCCAGGGCTTACTCCAGTCGGGAAAGGCATTAACCCACATGTCGCTGCTGGGGGCTAAAAATGACTGGGCCGAGGCGTATTGCCCGCTGATATGAAGCTTATAGACCAGTAGAAAACTCAATCCCGTAAAAAGACAAAGCACCGCCAGGCCCAGCAAATATTGCCAGCAGTATCTTTGCCGCAACCCCAGCGAAAGGGCCAATATCATGCCCGCGCTTACAAAAACGCCGGGATAGGAAAGCCATACGCCCATGGTGCTGGCCCCGATTAAGGGCAGCCAGGCCGCCGCCCTCTGGGGCCGGGACCATACCTCATGGGCCAAGATGAGCAAGGTCAAGGAAACCAAGACGTCCAGAGAGAAATGCCTCACCTCGGCCGCGTACCGGACCAGCCAGTAGGTGGAGGCGAAAAAACCAACAGACAGCATGGCCTCCCAACGCGAGAGCACCTTACGGGTGAAATGATAGAAAAGGATCATCCCGGCCAGACTGGCCAGCAAAGGCCCCAGCCTCAGGGACCACTCGCTGTATCCCAGCATCTGGGCTATTGCCCGCTGGGACCATAGGTAGCCCACCGGTGCGATCATTTGGTCGATCAGGGGGCCCATCAGACCGGCATAGTCCCTGAACATCAGACTGAGGGTGGCGCCGGCCTCGTCGCCCCAGAGGGGAAAGTTAAGGAGATACCGGCCTATGCGCCAAGCCGCGCCGGCCAATAGCAGGCATACCGCAGCCCTGGTAACTCCGGCGGCGCAGGGCCATCCCCTTGGTTTCCTGGCTTTTGAATCGGGTGCAGGCATAATGCAGCAGGGATTTACAGTTTCTTCTTGATGATATCCAACCGGCTGCCGCATTAAACGGCTGGGTTGTTGCCTTTGCCGGCCGGGCCCGGAGCCCGGCTATGGTTTAAATGGCGCCGATAAGACGGGCTATGACCAGGCGCTGGATCTCGCTGGTGCCCTCGCCGATGGTAAGGAGCTTCTGGTCACGGAAAAAGCGCTCCACATGGTATTCCTTCATCAAGCCATAACCCCCGTGTATTTGTACGGCCTCATCCACCACCCGGCCCATCACCTCGGAGCAGTAGAGCTTGGCCATGGCGGCCAGCTTGCCAAAGGGCTTGTGCTGGTCGCGCAGCCAACAGGCCTTATACAATAGCAGACGGGCGGCTTCTATCTCCAGGGCCATGTCGGCCAGCTTGAAGGCATTGACCTGGAATGAGGAGATGGGGCGGCCGAACTGCTCCCTCTCCCTGCCATAGCGCATGGCCATCTCATAGGCGCCCTGGGACCCGCCCAGGCCCATGGCCCCGATGGAGAGCCTGCCCCCGTCCAGTGTCTCCAGCATCTGATGAAAGCCTTTACCCCGTTCGCCCAGGATGTTTTCCTTGGGCACCCGGCAGTCCTCGAAATAAAGCTCGCTGGTGTTGGAGGCGCGCCACATCAGCTTGCCGTGCATCTCCCGGGTCTCAAAACCCGGAGTGCCGTTCTCCACCAGGATGCAGGTCAACTCGGGGCGGCCCCCTTCCCTTTCCCCGGTCTTGGCCATCACCGTGACTCCCCGGGAGATGGGGCTGCTGGCATTGGTTATGAATATCTTGGAGCCGTTTATCACCCACTGGTCGCCGTCCAACACCGCGGTGGTGCGGGCCCCGCCGGCATCAGATCCGGCATTGGGCTCGGTGAGCCCGAAACCCCACAGGGCCCGGCCGGTGCAGAGGTCGGGCAGATACTTCTTCTTTTGTTCCTCACTGCCATAGTAATAGAGCGGGGCTATGCCCAGGGAGTTGCCCGCGGCCACGGTGGCGGCATGGGAGCCGTCAACCCGGGCGATCTCTTCCACGGCGATGATGTAGGAGACATAATCCATGCCCTGGCCGCCGTAGGCCTCGTCCACTATCATGCCAAA
>JASFOZ010000314.1:0-5582 GCA_050116255.1 Desulfarculaceae bacterium | reverse complement strand
GAGTCGACCGTTCCATAGGGAGGCTAGGCAGATATTAAGATTAAGATGCTTGATCTTCCCAATCGTGAATATATCCGGCAGCAGGCGGAAGCATATGCACACAAAAAGGCATTAGGCGATAGAAGCGTTCGGATGATGCTTCACAAAGAATTCACGTTCATTTAGGGTCTTTCACAGCGCTCAGGGTAGGCGAGTAGGCCGTTATCAGATATCCGCTGAGCTGATTGAAATCATCAATATGCAGCTGGGCGTTTAGATCACGATTGGCATAGGACCAAAAAGGCACTCCCGCGGCCTGGGCCGCCTGCATATCCAGGGAGGAATCCCCGATATAGACTGCCTGGTCTGGGTCCAGGTTCCAGGCCTGTAATATGCTCAGAATTCCCTGGGGATCGGGCTTGGGCCGCTCCACATCCTGGGCGGTGACGATCCTGCTAAAATAATTATGCAGGCGAAAGAATTTCAGGATTATCCCGATTCTCATACCGCCGTTGGAGTTCAGGGCCGTGGGGATTTTCATCTCCTTGAGCAGGTCCAAAAGCCGGGCAATCCCAGGTTGCAGATCTGTGCGGGGCAGGTACTCATCAGGACCCAGGCCTTCCTTGGTCTGGGCGGCCCAGGCCCGGTGCTGGGGCGGGATCACCCGCGCCAGGCTTTTTTCAGTGGTTTGGCTGAAGACATACTCTTCGTCTTCAGGGGTCAGGGGCGGCAGCCCCACCGCATCCCGCAAAAAATTATAGACATAGCGGGAGGCGCGGCGGGAGTCGATCACCACGCCGTCGCAATCAAAGATAATGCCTCGAGGCGGAACCAAGGCTGCAACCGGCTCCTCAGCTTGCATGTCTTTGGCGGGATTGGTGCACATCTTCGCCCCCATACTTGGAGATGAATTCCTCGGGGCTTAGGCTTCTAAAATCAGGCAAGGCCTTTTGTATCTTTTGGTGGGGCCAGTCCCACCAGGCCAGGCGCATAAGCTCTTCCTGCAGCGGCAGGGGGAAGCGCTCCCGCAACACCCGCGCCGGCACTCCCGCCACAATGGTGTAGGGCGGCACATCCCTGGTGACCACGGCACCTGATCCCACCACCGCGCCAATGCCCACACGGTTGCCCGGAAGCACCTTGGCCCCATGCCCGATCCAGACGTCATGGCCCAAAACCACTCTTGCCGCCCGCCGGCGGCCGAATATCTCCGGGTCGTCGTCGCCCAAGCCATACATGGAGCTGCGGTAAGTGAAGTGATGCTGGCTCACCCTTTCCATGGGGTGATTGGGGGGGTTGATGGCCGCATTGGCTGCGATGCTTACGAATCTGCCGATCTCGGCATAATTGATGCGGCTGTTCTGCATCACATAGCTGTAGTCGCCCAGGACGGTCTCGCGCAGGCGGACTCCGGCCGCGACTTCGGTATAGGCACCCAGCAAGCTGTCGCTTACTTCCGCGGACTCGTGCACAAGGGGCTTGATGCTCAGGCTGTTCATGGTTGCTTAATAAACCTCCCCGGTCTGGTTTCGTCAGGGCATGCGGGCAAAGGTTGACACGGGCTTGTGTGCGTATGGTGCCGGCAAGACGACAAAACTGTGAACATTAGGTGAACCGCGTTTGAGAGGCGGTTTCTTCGGTTATGATCCCGCCAGACAGCATTGCCCATGCCTAAGGAAGACAGGCAGAGGGCAGGGGATTGGCGATAGGTAATGAACGAACCGCAGACGTCAGCTTCAGACCAGGTGGCAGCCAGGCAGGCCTGGATGGCCTCCCTGGCCAAGGCCGCCAGCCCGGAGCTTTTAGAGCTTTGGGCCGCTTGGCCGCAAAAACCCGGCTATAAACTGCTGCGTCCTCCGGAAACGGGCCTGATCATGGTCCAGGGAAGGGTGGGCGGCAGCGGGAGCCGCTTCAACCTGGGCGAAATGACCATGACCCGTTGCGTGGTGGTGCTGGACGACGGCACCACCGGCTACTCATATATAGCCGGCCGGAAACCAGAGCATGCTCAGGTGGCGGCAATACTGGACGCCTTGATGCAAAGGCCGGAGCAGGCCGCCCAAATCCAGCAGAAGATTCTGGGACCCCTGGAGAGAAAGCGCCAGCTTCAGGCTGAACGGGCCTCGGTTGAATCCGCTTCAACTAAAGTTGATTTCTTCACCATGGTCAGAGGGGAGGATTGATTTGAAACCCTCTCCCAATCCGCCGCTGCTCATCCCCGGATTTATTGATCCAGTGCTGGACAGCCAGGCAGTCTTCCGCACCCTGTTGACCGCCATGTCCCGGCCGGGAGAGATTTGTCCCCTGCCGCTGGTTCCCCAGGCGCCGGGCGCACTCACCGGGGCGGCCGCTGCGGTTTGCCTCACCCTTTTGGACCTGGACACGCCGGTTTGGCTTGATAACACCCTAAGGCAGCCCGAGGTTATGGCCCATTTGCGCTTTCACTGCGGCTGCCCCATCGTCGAGGACCCGGCCCAGGCGGCCTTTGCTCTCATCGGCAAGGTCAAAGAGATTCCCTGCTTGGCGATTTTCAACCCAGGCGTGCCTGAATATCCCGACGCCTCCACCACCCTGGTGGTTCAGGTCCAGGGCCTGACCAATAAACAGGGAGTCTATTTGCAGGGGCCTGGAATTGAAAATGAGGTCCGCCTGGGAGCGGATTTTCTGCTGGATCATTTTTGGCATGAGCTGGCCGGGCAACGCCGGTCCTTTCCCTTGGGGCTGGATGTGTTTTTGGTTTCCCCCAAAGAAGTGGCTGCTCTGCCCCGCTCGGTCACAATCAAGGAGGCAGGCCCGTGTATGTCGCGGTAAAAGGCGGCCAAAAGGCCATAGAAAACGCCCATCGCCTGTTGGCCTGTAAAAGAAGGGGCGACCCCCGGGTACCTGAGCTGGGCCTGGAGCAGATCAAGGAGCAGCTCTCTTTTGCCGTGGACCGGGTTATGAGCGAGGGATCGGTCTATGACCCGGACCTGGCCGCCCTGGCCATAAAACAGGCTCAGGGGGATCTGCCAGAGGCCATTTTCCTGCTGCGGGCCTTTCGGGCTACTCTGCCCCGGTTGGGAGTGAGCGAGCCCCTGCACACCGGCGGCATGCAGGTGGTGCGCCGTATCTCCTCGGCGTTCAAGGATCTGCCCGGCGGCCAGATACTGGGCCCCACCTTTGACTATACCCACCGTCTACTGGACTTTTCCCTGACCGAGACAGGGGAGGAACCCCCCCAGGCGCCCACCGCCCCCCATAGCCTGGACAGCGACATGCCCAAGGTGGTGCAGCTATTGGATCAAGACGGCCTGGTGGAGAGAGAGGAGGCGGCCCCGCAGGACCCGGAGCCCGGAGACCTCACCCGGGAGCCCCTTACCTTTCCGATTGGCCGTGATCTGCGCCTGCAAAACCTGGCCCGGGCGGACGAGGGCTTCCTGCTGGCCATGGGCTATTCCACCCAAAGGGGTTTCGGGGTAAGCCATCCCTTTGCCGGTGAGCTGCGCATGGGACGGGTGAATGTGAGCATCACGCCGCCTGAGCTGGGGTTTGCGGTGGAGATCGGCGAGATAGTGGTGACCGAGTGCGACATGCTCAGCAAGTTCAACGGCAACCACCAGCGCCCAGCCCAGTTCACCCGGGGATACGGCCTGAGCTTTGGTTACAACGAACGCAAGGTCATGGCCATGGCCCTGGTGGACCGCAACCTGCGCGCAACCGAGATGGGCGAGGAAGCCCTCACCCCGGCCCAGGACCAGGAGTTCGTGCTCTCCCACAGCGACAACGTGGAGGCCTGGGGATTCACCAGCCACCTGAAGCTTCCCCATCATGTGGACTTCCAATCTGAGATCAAGATTGTGCGCGACCTGCGCTCGACAGGAAAAACAGCTGACGAAGATGAAAAACCAAGGCAGGCCTCGGCATGAGAAAAGATAAGCAGACACCGGCCCAGCCGGGCTACAACTACGCCTACCTGGACGAGCAGACCAAACGTATGGTGCGCCGGGCCCTGCTCAAGGCGGTGGCCCTGCCCGGGTATCAGGTGCCCTTTGCCAGCCGGGAGATGCCCATGCCCTATGGCTGGGGCACCGGCGGCATCCAGGTTACGGCCAGCATAATCGGCCCGGACGATGTGCTCAAGGTGATCGACCAGGGGTCGGACGACACCACCAATGCGGTGTCCATCCGCAACTTCTTCTCCCGCACGGCCCGGGTGCAGACCACCACCCATACCTCAAAGGCCACCATAATCCAGACCAGGCACCGCATCCCGGAGAAGGCCCTGCATCCTGGTCAGATCATGGTCTACCAGGTGCCCATTCCCGAGCCTCTGCGTTGGGTTGAGCCCCGCGAGACCGAGACCCGCAAGATGCACGCCCTGGAGGAGTATGGGGTCATGCATGTCAAGCTCTACGAAGACATCGCCCGGCACGGCTGCATCTCCACCAGCTTCGACTATCCCGTGCTGGTCAGTGACCGTTTTGTCATGGCCCCTTCACCCATCCCCAAGTTCGACAACCCTAAAATGGATGAATGCCCTGCCTTGCAGTTGTTCGGGGCGGGCCGGGAAAAGCGTATCTACGCCATTCCCCCATACACCAAGGTTCACAGCCTGGACTTTGAGGACTATCCCTTCTCTGTGCAGAGCTGGGAACAATGCTGCGCCATCTGCGGGGCTGAGAACAGCTTTCTGGATGAAATCATCATGGATGACTCGGGTAAGCGCATGTTCGTGTGCTCGGACAGCGATTTTTGCCAAGGCAACAAATCTGCTCCAGATAATGCCCCACAGAACAGCTCAGATAGAGGCGTCAATTGACCAGCCCTGTGAACTACACGACAAAGGCGGGCTCGCCGCAGCCCCTGCTCAGAGTCCAAGGCCTGGCCAAGTATTATGGGTCCCACCTGGGCTGTAAGGACATCTCCTTTGAGCTGTGGCCCGGAGAGGTGCTGGGGGTGGTGGGAGAGTCCGGCTCAGGCAAGACCACCCTGCTGCGCTGCCTGGCCGGTCAGCTCGAAACCACGGCAGGCAGCGTGTTCTATGGCAGCAACGGCGATATGAGTAATGTCCTGGAAATGCCGGAAGCCAAAAAGCGCCTGCTCATGCGCACCCAATGGGGCATGGTCCACCAAAATCCCCGGGACGGCCTGCGCATGGCGGTCAGCGCCGGGGCCAACATCGGTGAGCGCCTGATGGCCGTGGGCAACCGCCACTATGGAAACATACGGGGCAAGGCCCTGGAATGGCTGGGCCTGGTGGAGATCGATCAGCGCCGGGTGGATGATTCGCCCCGCAGTTTCAGCGGCGGGATGCAGCAACGCCTGCAGATCGCCCGCAACCTGGTCTCCGGCCCCCGTCTGATACTTATGGATGAGCCCACCGGCGGGCTGGATGTGTCAGTGCAGGCCCGGCTGCTGGATCTGTTGCGCAGACTGGTTTCCCAATTGGGCCTTTCAGTGATCATCGTCACTCACGACCTGGCGGTGGCCCGTATCCTGGCCCACCGGCTCATGGTCATGAAAGAGGGACGGGTGGTGGAGCAGGGCCTTACTGACCAGGTGTTGGACGACCCCCAGCATCCTTATTCTCAACTTCTGGTCTCTTCCATATTGCAGATATAGAC
>JASFOZ010000313.1:0-5585 GCA_050116255.1 Desulfarculaceae bacterium | reverse complement strand
ATCGGTGCCGTATTTGAGGGCACGCTCCAGCTTGGCCTGGTTGCGGGCGATGCCCACCACCACCTTGGCTCCCAGGGCCTTGGCCACCTGGGTCATATACACGCCCACACCCCCGGTGACGCCGATAACGGCCACCAAGTCGCCGGCCTTAAGCTCTGCGCGCATGGCGGCCTGGTAGGGCGTAGTGCCGGCATCGGCCACCACCGCGTAGTGGCTGAGCGGGAACTTGAGATCATCGATGACGCAAAGATCGCCAGCCGGAACCGGGATGTGGCTGGAGAAGCCTCCGTAAATGCCCAAGGAGTTGCCGGGCATCTTCTGGGCCAGGCAGCGGTTGCCCCTGCCCTGGGAGCAGATGGGGCAGTCGGGTTTGTTGCAGGGCATGACCGCGGGAATGATGACGTTTTTGCCCTCTAAGCCCCCGGGTCCAGCCACCACAGTGCCGCTGATCTCATGGCCCAAGGTCAAGGGCGGCTTGCTCACCGTGGGCACGCCGTCGTAAAAATAGCTCAAGTCGGTGTGGCAGACTCCGCACCCGGCCACCTCCACCAAGGCTTCGTCTTCGCCCAGGTCAGGGACTGGAATGGAGGTGCGTTCCAGTTTGCCGGGGCTATCCAATACGAATTTGCCGTTTTCGTCTTTCTTATAGGTGGTGGGTTGCACCATCTGCCAGGTTTCTATTTTGTCGGGAATGCCAGCCATATTATCCTCCCCAGAATAGGGTTAATAGCCGCCCCAGATACGCGGGCTTATGAAAAAGGGGTTTGTCATGGTCGCTTTAAATGCCCCTTGCCGTTCCCTGGCCTCACTGTTTTGGAGCCAGCCCGGGCCGGGCATCCTAGATCATACCGTAGCCGCCGTCCACACAAATAAGCTGCCCTGTGATATAGTCGGCCTCTTTTGAGGCCAAAAACACAAAGGTCGGAGTGATATCATCCGCTTCGGCAAAACGCTTGAGCAGAATCCGGTTCATGTAGATATCACGCAGCTTTTCGTCGCTGCGGATCTTTTCGGTCATGTCAGTGGCCACAATGCCCAGGCTGATGACGTTGCAACACACATTGAAGCGGGCCATCTCCCTGGCGATGGATTTGGTCAGGCTGATCACCCCGCCTTTGGCGGCAGAGTAGTTCACCTGGCCTATGGTGCCCACCACCCCGGCCACACTGGTCACGTTGATGATTTTGCCGCTGTTTTGTTCCTTCATATGGGGGTGGGCCGCCTTGCTCATGAGCCAGACCGCCTTGAGGTGGATGCCCAAGACCTGTTCCCATTGATCCCCGGTCATCTTGTGGAGCATGGCCGGCCGGGTGAAACC
Organism: Desulfarculaceae bacterium; assembly: GCA_050116255.1. Lineage (GTDB taxonomy): Bacteria > Desulfobacterota > Desulfarculia > Desulfarculales > Desulfarculaceae > JASFOZ01. The sequence continues at coordinate 4,267 of JASFOZ010000313.1, read as the reverse complement.
GGCATTGTTGACCACGATGTCCAACCCCCCCAGATCGTTCACAGCGGCATCTATAAGGGCCTGACAGCCTTGTTCCTGGGCGACGTCGGCCTTGACGGCCACTGCTTTGCGGCCCATATCCTGTATCTGTTTCACCACCTCCTGGGCCGGGCCCTCGGAAGCGGTATAGTTGACCACCACGTCGGCCCCTTCACGGCCATAGGCCAGAGCCACCGAAGCCCCAACCCCCCGGGAAGAACCGGTGACAATGGCTTTTTTGCCTTGCAGGCGCATATAAAGACACCTCCCCGCTTACATGCCCCTGCCCGGAAACAATTGCGCCGCCAGGAAGCAATCCGCATATTTGGATGCGGCCGAAGCGATTTTATAACTTCAATATAGCTATGTTGTAACTATTTCTCAAAATATATGGGTGGTTGTCAAGATAAAAACAGTATGATCCAGAGCGATTTAGTTAATTTTGACCCAGGATGCCTTTGACAGGTGCCAAGACCTGGAATAGCCTGATAAATCTCAGGGCCAAGCCTGCTTGATCCTTTTCAGGCCTGGTGGCTTAAGCAGGTTACAGGCAGATGGCTGATAAGGCGGGTGTGATTATGGCGGAAAAAACCGTATTGACCAAGGACCATGGTGAGATCCGGGTGCTTTACCTGAACCGGCCCCAAAAACTGAATGCCCTCAACGAGGCCATGAAAAGCGACCTCATCTCCGCCTTGGCCCGGGCTGAGAACGACCAGGCTGTGGGGGCGGTGGTCATCACCGGCCAAGGCCAGGCCTTCAGCGCCGGGGCTGACCTAAACCGGTTTGCCGAGCTTTTTGATGGAAACGACCCGGTTGAAGTAGCAAAATTCACCAACCCCGCCTTTCCTCAGGCGGTGTGGGACTTTCCCAAACCCCTGATCGCCGCTATCAACGGCTCGGCTGTGGGTTGGGGATTGACCATGCCCCTTATGTGCGATCTGCGTCTGGCCTCCAGCGAGGCCCGTTTTTCCTGCGGTTTTGTAAGAGTGGGGGTCACCCCGGAGTTCGGGTCCTCCTGCCTCTTGCCCCGCGTCCTGGGCCTGGGGCGGGCTATGGAACTGGTCCTCACCGGCCGGGAGTTTGACGCCCAATATGCCCTTGATCTGGGCTTGATCAGCGAGATCACCCGGCCCGAGGATTTGCTTGAGCGGGCCTGCGATCTGGGCCGGACCATAGCCTCCTTCCCTCGGCCGGCGGTGATCATGGCCAAGGCCATCTTACGCCAAGGGGCGCAAAGCACGGTCGAGGACACGCTGGTTCCTGAGATGGAGGTCTTCCGCCGGGCCATGGCCACGCCTGAGCACCGCCAGGCGGTGGCCCAGATGATGGCCGCACTCAAGGGCGGTAACCATAAGTCTCCGGCTTGAACCGGATAGAACCCCGTGGCATAGTGGGTGTGCCTGGATTTAGCGGCTAGGCGGGAGGTTGCATGCGCCTGGGTATGGTGGTACAGCGCTACGGCGAAGGAGTGGACGGCGGGGCCGAGGCCCACTGCCGGGCCTTGGCCGAGCGCCTGGCCCGGCGTCATCAGGTCACTGTGCTCACCTCCTGCGCCCAAGACTACCTGAGCTGGGCCAATCATTTCCCCGCCGGGAAGAGTGCGCTTGATGGGGTGGGGCTTTGGCGCTTTCCGGTGAAGCGGCCCCGGCGCATCCGCTGGTTCAACTACCTGGCCCAGAGGATATACCAAAAACCCCACAGCCTGGATGCGGAATGGCGCTGGCTGGTGCGGCAGGGACCTTACCTTCCCGGTCTGCTTGAGCATCTCTTAGGCCATTCCGATCTTTATGACGCATTGATTTTCTTTACTTATCTGTATTTTCCCACTGCGGCGGGACTGCCCCTGGCGCCGCACAAGAGCATCCTTATCCCCACGGCCCATGACGAGCCTCCCCTGTATTTGGCCTTGTTCCGGGCCTTGTTCCATCTGCCCCGCTGCATATTTTTCAACTCCTCGGCCGAGCGCGACTTGGTGCACCGGGTGATGGGCAATCAGTCCGTGCCCCACCAGGTGGTGGGTTTGGGCATTGACCCTCCGTCTTCCGGGGACCCTGAGGGATTCAAGGCCCGCCATGGCCTTGAGGGGCGATTTTTGCTTTATTTGGGAAGGGTGGATGTATTCAAAGGCTGCCGGGAGATGCTCGCCCAATTCCAAAGGCTGACCCAGGAGCCGGGCCTGGAAAAGCTCCAGTTGGTCCTGGCCGGCAGCAAGCGCATGGACATACCCTCCCATCCCGGCATCAAGGCCCTGGGTTATGTGTCCCAGGCAGACCGGGATTCTGCCCTGGCCGCCTGTACCGCCTTGATAATGCCTTCTCCCCACGAGAGCCTTTCCATGGTCACCCTGGAGGCCGGGCTGGCCGGAAAACCGGTGCTGGTTAATGCCAGGTGCCAGGTGTTGGCAGAGTATGCGGCCCAGTCAGAGGCCGGGTTGACCTACCGCGATTATGAAGGCCTGCGGGAGGGGGTGCGGACCCTCCTGCAAGACCCGGCCAAGGCCCGCATCATGGGGGAGAAAGGCCGGAATTTCGTATCCCGCCGCTTTGATTGGGAGCGGGTGCTGGAGGCCTATGAGCAGGTGCTGAGCCAGGTCGCCGCCGGCGCCGGGCCCGGGCCGGCCAGGCCACCTTGGCTGGGATAAGCATGCGGGTTGGCATTGATATCTGCCGCCTCACCGACCCCTGGACCGGGGTGGGCAACTACATCGTTAATCTGCTCAGCGGTCTGGCCCAGGTCGACAAACACAATCAATACTTTCTGTACCCATACTTTTGGGAATGCTTTCCCCGGGACATCAAGGCCCTGGCCCGGTTTGCGCCCCAACAGGATAACTTCTTTTTTTTCGGAGACATGCGCTCGGAATTCCAGGCCAAGCTGCTTTGGGCCAAGCTCAGGCTGCACAGCGAACGCCTGCTGGCCCCTGTGGATGTCACCCATTCCACCAACCTGGCGGCGCCGCGTTTGAAAAAGAGCAAACTGGTGGTCACGGTTCATGATCTCTCCTTTGTCCGCCATCCCGATTGGCACAAGGAAGATAACGTGGCCTTTTCGCGCCACAACCTGGAGCTGGCCCTGAACCGGGCTAAGCTTCTCATCGCCCCTTCAGAGTTCACTGCCCAGGAATTGGAAGACCTTTACCCCCAGTGCCGGGGAAGGGTGCGGGTGGTGCCTGAGGCGGTACTGCCCCAATTCAGGCCCAGCCCAGAAAAGGAGAGTCAAGCCGCTGCCTTGGGGTTGGCTAAAAAGTACGGGCTCAATAATCCTTATTTCCTTTTCGTGGGCACCCTGGAGCCGCGCAAGAATCTGCCCAGCTTGCTTAAGGCCTTTGGCCTATTAAGAGAACAAAGCCCCGTGACTCACGACCTGGTGTTGGCCGGAGGTAAGGGGTGGAGATGCGAGCCCATTCTGGCCGCATTGGATGAGGCCGCACGGCTCAATCCCCAGGATGAAAACCAGCCGGGAAGGGTGCGTTGGCTGGGGTATGTGCCTGGTGAAGATTTGCCGGATTTATACCGGCACGCCTTTGCCCTGGTCTATCCCTCATTGTATGAAGGCTTTGGCCTGCCGGTCCTGGAAGGCATGTATTGCGGCATCCCAGTGATTACCGCCCCCCTCGCCAGCCTCCCCGAGGTGGGGGGAGATGCGGTTTTATACGCAGACCCCTCCAGGCCCGAGGACCTGGCCGGAGTTATGGGCCGGTTGCTTGCAGATCCGGACCTGTGGAAGCGTCTTGCCTCCGCCGGACTGGAGCGTTCCCAGGGCTTTTCGCAAAAGAATATGGGATCCAACACCTTGAAGGTCTACCAGGAGCTGGCGGGTTGATCCATTTTCCTAGGGGGTAATCCTGACCCCTCTTGAGCCCGCTTGCCTAGGCAAAATTTGGCTCCAGCCGACATTTGGTTTGTGTGGTTTTTCATAAATAATTAAAAATATTGATATTTGATGGGTGTGCCTCAATGGGCACGCGTTTTGCTTGATCTTCAGCCGGATATCTTTAATTCGAGCGCGCTGGATGTATTTTAAGCCACTTCCAAATGTCAATCGCCCCAGCACCGGGGCGGCCGAAGCCGGAACCAGTCCCTTGGTGCCCCGGCGGCAGCTGCAATATCAGGCAGCTTCCGGTTCGTGGCAGCAGAGCGGCACGGCTTCGGAATTTCAACAGGTGCTGGCAGGGCAACTAAGCGCCCAGTCATATACCCAATCCTACCCATCCCAGTACCCTTACGCTTATAATCCCGCCGTGGCG
>JASFOZ010000312.1:0-5589 GCA_050116255.1 Desulfarculaceae bacterium | reverse complement strand
CCTTACCGTGGGTTCCAAGGGTTTGGTGGAAGCCGAGATCACCGCGGATAACGTTACCATCAGCGGCCGCCTGGTGGGCAATATCACCGCCCTGGGCAAAGTGGCCATCACCAAGGAAGCTGATTTCCATGGAGAGATAAAGGCCAAACGCCTTTCCATAGAGGACGGAGCCTACCTTAAGGCGGTCATTGAGCTGGAAAAAGAGCCCGTGGCCAAGCTGGCACCAGCGGCCAAGCCTACCCCCGCCAACCAGTCCGCCTCCAATCCAGGGCCGCTCAGCTTGGATGGAGAGGCGACAAAGAGTAAGTAAGCCTTGCCTCACAGCGCAACGCTTCCAAACCAGCCCTGGACGGCGGCTCAAGACGGCCCGCCTCCGGACATTTACACCAGTATGTTGGTGCAGATGTTGACCCAAAAAAAAGAGAAGCTTGCCCAGGGTCATATTCTGGATCTGGGGCCTGTCAATGAAGAGAATGTAAATTTTTTCGCCAGGAGGGTTAAGAAACTATTTGTCTGCGATATGTTCCAGGCGCTTGATAAGACCAACCGCTTCAACCTGGCGGGTAATCGGTTTTGGAAACAACTGGACTACCCCCAGGAGCTTTTCGATGTTGTGATCCTGTGGGATCTTTTGGACCTTCTCGAAGACAAAGAGGCGGCCCGTTTGGTAAAGATCGTTTACGGGATGACCAAGCCGGCGGGCCTGGTTGCGGTCTACGCCCAGGATAAGCAGTCGGTTTCCTCGGTTATCGATGCCTTTATAGTTTCAGAAAACTATCAGGTGGGACTCAGGCCCCAACCTCACCTCCGCTTTCCCCGGCGGTCACGCCATAACCGGGAGATTCTCAAGCTTTTGGAGCCTTTCGTAGCGCAGAAGTCGTTCATTTACCGCAGCGGATGCAGGGAGTTTTTATTTGGACGAGAAAAACCGCCCCTATCTGACAAATTATCCTAGCCTCCTGATATCCCCAACACCTTGTTTATTCGGACAGCAGTAAACCTTGTTGGAATCATCTCTAGCCACATATTTCATGGTAGTTATCAAAGGCCTGGCCAGTGGAGTGGCGGTTTCCGCCCCCCTGGGCCCGGTGGGGATTCTATGCCTGAGACGCACTTGGGAGAGAGGCCGCCTGGCGGGCCTGATCAGTGGGTTGGGCTCAGCCAGCGCTGATGCCCTTTTTGCCTTGATCGCAGCCTTTGGATTGTCCCAAGTGGCTGAGTTTTTGGCCCGGACTGAGTTTTGGCTGCGCTTGGGCGGAGGTTTGTTCGTGTGCGTCTTGGGGATATGGGCCTTCTTTTCCCGGCCGGCCGCTCATAACGCCTCCAGCTCCAGGCGGGGCTGGTTTGGCGACTGGACATCGGCTTTTTTGATTACCGCCACCAACCCATTGATTATTTTTTCACTGGCCGCCATCTTTGCCAGCGTCGGCCTGGGCCCTGTGGTAGGCGTAAGCAAACAGCTGGGAGTCATCCTGGTGCTGAGCGTGTTCCTGGGTTCCATGACCTGGTTCACCACCCTCACCTTCCTGGCCGGCCTTTTCCGGCGCGGCCTGGACCACACCAAATTGAAGTGGATCAACCGCATCACCGGCGCTGTGCTGGTGGTGATGGGGTTGGTTATAAGTCTGGGCGTGTTGACCTGAGATCAGCCGGACTTGGTCCACATGACTCCGGCAAGGGGGCAGGAGCGGATTGCTCGGTTGGAGCCCAAACCTGCGGTTTCAGCTCAGCCAATACGATGCCGCATAAAATCAAGGCCCCGCCCAGAAAGCCCCACTTTCCCAGGTACTCACCCAAAATCAAATAAGCGCAGATAGCCCCGAAGACGGGCTCCAAGGTAAAGATCAATGAGGTGCGGGTGGGGGTGGTGAAGGCCTGGGCCCAGGTCTGAACCCAAAAGGCGATAACGGTGCAGGTCAGGGCCAAATAGGCGATGGCCGCCCAAACCGCCAGGGGAAGGTCAAGCCTCAACTCTCCTTTGGCCAGGGCCCAAACAAGCCCGGCAGCGGAGATATAGGTGAACTGCAAAAAGGCCAGCCAAAAAGAATCCCGGCCCGGTGAATAATGGCCCAGGGCCAATATGTGCCCGGCTATGCACAAGGCGCAGAAAAGTGTGAGGAGGTCGCCCCGGTTAAAGGGCAGCTCCTGGTTCTGGCCCCCCACGGTGAGTGCATAGAGGCCAGCCAGGGCCACCAAGACACCGGCCAGCGCCAAGCGCCCCGGAATCCGGCGGAAGATGACCATGGTCAACACCGGCACCAACACCACGTTCATGCCGGTGATAAAGGCCGAGCGCGAAGCAGAGGTGAAGGTGAGCCCCCAGGCCTGGGTGAAAAAGGCGAAAAAAAGAAAAAGGCCGCATATCAAGCCCGGCTTGAACAACCTTCTTTGCAAGCTTTTTCTTCTCAGCCAGGCCAGGGGAAGAAGCATAACCCAGGCCAGGGCGAAACGGATAAAGAGCAGGTTGGCCACTGAAGTCTGGTCCAGCGTCTGCTTTATTATGGGGAAAGACGAACCCCAGAACAGGCCAACCAACACCAGCATGGCGTCGGCCAAAAGCATGCGGCCTTTTAGGTTCGGGGCAGTCATGGAGCGCTTTATAAAATCTGGCTCAGAAACTTCTGGGTGCGCGGGTTTTGGGGGTTGTCGAACAACTGCAGGGGGGTGCCTTGCTCCACGATTCTGCCTTCATCCATGAATATCACCCTGTCGGCGACCTCCCGGGCAAAACCCATCTCGTGAGACACCACCACCATGGTCATGCCGTCCCTGGCCAGATTCTTCATGACATCCAGCACCTCTCCCACCATTTCACAGTCCAGGGCGGAGGTGGGCTCGTCAAAGAGCATCACCTTGGGATTCATGGCCAAGGCCCGGGCTATGGCCACCCTCTGCTGCTGGCCCCCGGAGAGCTGGGCGGGATAGTTGTTGACCTTGTCTATTATCCCCACCTTGCGCAAAAGGAACTCCGCTGTTTCCTGGGCTTCCTTTTTGGAGCGCTTACGCACCACCGCCTGGGCCAGGGTCAAATTCTGCAGGGCCGTCTTATGGGGAAATAGATTAAAGGACTGAAAGACCATCCCCACCTCGGTGCGCAGATTGTTAATATCCACCTTGGGGTCCAAAACGTCTATACCGTCAATGAAGATATGGCCCTGGTCGGCATACTCCAGCCGGTTGAGGCAGCGCAAAAAGGTGCTTTTACCCGAACCGCTGGGCCCGATTATCACCACCACCTCACCCTTTTCCACCTTGCAGGAGACGTCGCAAAGGGCCTTCACCTCATGGGGCACCATAAATGTCTTTGATATGTTTTGGACCTCAATCACCTCTGGACCGTCCTTTTCTCAAGATATTGCACCAGCATGGATAGGCTAAAGGTTAGTGATAGATATAATAAGGCGCAAACGGTCCACAGCTCAAAGGGCTGCAGGCTGGTGGAGACCACCTCCCGGGTGGCCTTGGCAAGCTCCACAATGGCGATCACGCCCAATAGAGAGGAATCTTTGATCAGGCTGATGAACTGCCCAGCCAGTGGCGGCAGAATTCGCCTGAATGCCTGGGGCAATATGACATGGCGCATGGCCTTGGCCGAGGTCATGCCCAAGGAGCGGGCCGCTTCGGTCTGGCCGATATGCACCGACTGTATGCCGGCCCGGACTATCTCCGCGATATAGGCCCCGGAGAAAACAGTCAGGGCAATGGCCCCATAATAGAAAGCCGGGACCTGGGGCAGGGCCATCTGGGCCAGGATCTGGTCGATCAGTTTGCCCAGTACGAAGTACCAGATGAATATCTGCACCAACAGCGGAGAGCCCCGGATCAGCTCGATATAGCAAATGGCGCCCCACTTTAAGGTGGGGTTGTCGGAAAGCCGGGCCAGACCGGAGAACAGGCCCAGGAATATCCCAAATAAGATGGAGATGACGCTTACCTTGAGGGTCGTCCACAGGCCGCGCAGGACATAGCCTGCCTTCCATTCGTGGTAAAACCCCAGCACATCGCCCGGATGCACCGAGTCGCCCCGGGCCACCAAAATCTCACCAGGGTCCATGGCATAGGTTTCCGATTGCCTGACGCCTTTGACTTTGATCAGGGTCTTTTCTTCTTCCTTGGCTATGGTTGTTACTTGCCCTTCAATCTCCGCCCTAACCTCGATCTTGTCCTTGAAAACAAAATACTGGGGCACCCGGTACCAACGCCAGACGTAATCCACTTCCAAGGTGGCGAAATACAACCCATAACCCACAAAAAGCACAACGGCGACAAACACCGCCCCCCAAAAGTAGTAATAGCTCTTTTTTCGTCTTGGTTTCAGGCCTGAACTTACTTCCATAACCTTTAGTCACCTTGAAAGGGCAGTTAAAAAAATGGGGCTCCCTAGCAGGCTGTTGGAAAACAGCCTGCTAGGCGGGCCATGCACTTACCCCAAGCAAGCAGGAGCTTGCTCGGGGGCCCCGATGAAGGCCCGCCAACTTGCGCAGGCCCAAAAGGACAAGCAATTTGAGCAATATGGCAAAACACCGGGGTCCCCAAAAAGCTTGGCTTTTTGGGGTGGAGCTACGCTTTTGCCATATTGCGGTTGAAAAAGGTCAGGAAGGCCTTTTTCAACACCTTACTTTAGGAAGCCCCACCCCAAAAGCTACTGAACTTCCTTTAGCCAGGCTTTACCCTTTATCCACTTTTTGTAGATGCGGCGGTAACGGCCATCGTTCACCACCTGCCTGAGGAAGTTGTTCAGCCAGTTCAAGAAATCAGGGTCACCCTTGTTTATGGCCCAGGCCAGGGGTTCATAGGTGAAAGGCTTGTCCAAGAAGACCAGGTTTTTGCCGCCCTGCTGGGCCATGAAGACCGCGCAGAAAGGCAGATCATAGACAAAGGCATCGGCCTTGCCGTTGACCACTTCCATGGCCGCTTCGGTCTCTTTGTCAAAGGACTTGTAGGTGGCCTTGGGGATCATGCGCTTGGCGGCCTGCTCGCCGGTGGTGCCCAGCATGGATGTGATCACATATTTTTTGTTGTTCAAGTCTCTATAAGATTGGACCTTGCCCTGGTGCTTCTTGTGCAGGAGGATGGTCTGGCCCACAATGACATAAGGGTTGGCGAAGTTGATCTTTAAGTTGCGCTCCTGATTAACGGTCATGCCGCTCATGATGATGTCAAATTTGTCGGTGATCAAAGAAGCGATGATGCCGTCCCAGTCGGTGTTGACCAGCTCGAGTTTCACCTTCATGGCCTTGGCCATCTCTTTGGCCATGTCAATGTCAAAGCCAACATACTTGCCCTTTTTGTCTGTCATCTCAAAGGGCATGTAACCCGCATTAAAGCCCACTCTCAGCTTGCCGGCCTTGAGGATCTTCTCCAAGGTGGACTTCTTGGCCAGGTCCAGGTCCGCGGCTGCCGCCGCCAAGGCCAGGCCCAAGATCGCCACACACGCCACCAAAACCGCCAAAAAAGTACGCTTCATTAAAATCCTCCCTTGAATTAGGTAGTTTAAAACTCACCCTAGGCCCTAAGCCTGCAGCCAAAGGGACGTCCTAATCACTCACTTCCCCTGGATGCGTAATCAAGGTTGAATTTCACAGGAAC
>JASFOZ010000311.1:0-5613 GCA_050116255.1 Desulfarculaceae bacterium | reverse complement strand
AGGGGTAACCGCCGCGGAAAGCAGCACCTACACCGACTTTGCCAATATAAACTCCGGGGGGCTCAAAACAGACGGAAGCGACGGCGTCAATCCGGTCACCTATCTGGTGCTGGATGTCATTGACCAGATGCGCCTGGTGCAACCCAGCAGCAACATCCAGCTCAGCCGTAAGAGCCCGGACCGCTTTTTAAAACGGGCCTTGGAGATCGTGCGCAAGGGCTGGGGCCAGCCTTCAATTTTTAACGCCGATCTGGTGGTGGAGGAGATGCTGCGCCAGGGCAAGTCCCAGGAGGACGCCCGCCAGGGGGGCACCAGCGGCTGTGTGGAGACCGGGGCCTTTGGCAAGGAGGCCTATTTCCTGACCGGGTACTTCAACCTGCCCAAGGTGCTGGAGCTCACCCTGCATAACGGCCGCGACCCCCGCACCGGCAAACAGGTGGGCCTTGATACCGGGGAGCCCCAGGATTGGCAGACTTTTGCAGACCTTATGAAGGCCTTTGAGGTCCAGCTAAAGCACCTGATTGACATAAAGATCAGGGGCAACCGCGTTATTGAAAAGCTTTTCGCCAACCAGTTGCCGGCGCCCTTTCTTTCCCTGCTCATTGACGACTGCATCGCCAAGGGCCAGGACTACCTGGCCGGAGGGGCCCGCTACAACACCAGCTATATTCAGGGCGTGGGCATAGGCACGGTGAGCGATTGCCTCAGCGCCCTCAAGCACCAGGTGTTTGAAGGCGATGTGTCCCTGTCTGAGCTTATCTCCGCCCTTGCGGCGGACTTCGGCGGCAAGGAGAAACTGCGTCAGCGCCTTTTGAACTGGACCCCCCGCTACGGTAATGACGACGACCGGGCCGACGCCATCATGCAGAGGGTGTTCAAGATATTCCATGATTCTGTGAACGGCCGCCCCACTCACCGGGACGGAGTGCATCGCATAAACATGCTGCCCACCACCAGCCATATCTATTTCGGCTCGGTCACCGGCGCCACTCCGGACGGCCGCCGGGCCGGTGAGCCGCTCAGTGAGGGCATCTCGCCGGTGCAGGGCGCTGACCGCCAGGGCCCCACCGCGGTGCTCAAGTCAGCCTCCAAGATGGATCAGGTGCTCACCGGCGGCACCTTGTTGAACCAAAAATTCACCCCCCAACTCCTGGAAGGGAAAAGAGGCCTAGAAAACCTGGCCGCCCTGGTGCGGACCTATTTCAAGCTGGGCGGCCACCACATCCAGTTCAATGTGGTCAAGGCGGATACGCTGCGCCAGGCCCAGACAGAGCCCGAAAAATACCGCGACCTTATCGTACGGGTGGCGGGGTACAGTGACTATTTCTGCGACCTGAGCCAGGTGCTCCAAGATGAGATTATCGCCCGCACCGAGCACCAGGCCTCCCCCTGAGCAGGCCAAAACAACGCCTGACAAAAAACACCCCTCCTCGTCATCAAGAGGAGAGGTGCTGTCGATTGATTCCGGCCTCAGGCCGGCCGGTAATGTCCCGCCCGGTTAGGATTCGATAATATCAAGGGCCTCCTGAAGGTAGGCGTCCATGATATAGGGCAGGCCGGTCACCTTGGCCGCCTCCTCGGTGAGGCAAGCCAGATCGCCCCGGGACATCAGGTCTATGCGGAACTTGCGGGCCCCGGCCATGAGCTGTTGCAGACCCACCTTGAGCTTCTCCACCGCCGAATATATGCCAATGGCGCCCAAGGGCAGCTCGTCCACCACGTTGCCGAACTGGGCGCGCAGGTCCTCGTAGCACACGAATATCTCTTCTTTGGTCTTGCCGTACTTGGCCACGGTGGAAGGCAGGCCGCCCTGCTCGTCCTCCAGCCACAGGCCGATGTTCTTGCCCACCATGCCCGGGATCATGAGGGCCCGGCCCATGCACACGGCCTTGGTAAAGGGTGCGCCCAGAGACAGGGCCTTGAAGATGTGATCTTCGGCGGAAAAGCCGCCGGCAAAGGCGATATCCGGCACCCACTGGCCCCGGTCGGCCAGGCGCCGGCAAAGCTCATAGGCCATGGAGTGCAGGTATATGGAGGGGATGCCCCATTCGGCCATCATGCGCCAGGGGCTCATGCCGGTGCCGCCCGGCGCTCCGTCTATGGTCAACAGGTCGATCTTGGCCTCTGAGGACCACTTGATGGCCATGGCCAGCTCCCGCATGGGGTAGGCGCCGGTCTTGAGGGTGACCCTTTTGGCCCCCAGCCCGCGCAGCCGCTCCACCTCGGCCATGAAGCTTTCCTGATCAATGAAGCCCAAGCGGGAATGGCGCTCGAACTCGTTGATGGCGCCTTCGGCCAAGGCCGCCTGCACTGACTCCGCCTCCGGGTCAGGGGTGACGATGTAGCCCCGTTTCTTGAGGGTGAGGGCCCGGGCAAGGTTGTCCACCTTGATCTCGCCGCCGATGCATTTGGCGCCTTGGCCCCATTTCAACTCGATCGACTCCACCCCCAGTTTGTCGATGACGTACTCAGCCACCCCCAGGCGGGTGTCTTCCACGTTAAGCTGGATGACGATGTCGCCGTAGCCGTTATGAAAACGGCGGTACTCCTCCACCCGGCGGCGCATGTCAGGTGAATCCTTGACCCGGCCCTTTTTGTCCCGCTCCAGTTTGGGATCGATGCCGCAGACGTTCTCGCCGCAGACCAACGTGATGCCGGTGATGGCCGCACCCACGGCGAAATGCTCCCAGTTCTTGCGGGCGATCTCGGTGGAGCCCAGAGCCCCGGTGAACAAGGGCACCTTCATCTCGATCTTATTGGCGGTGCCATAGGCGGTTGCAGTGTCCACATTGGGAAAGGTGGCCTGGTCCGGGTCGGCCTCCACCCCGTCAGCGCCCAGGGCGTAACCCATGATCTGCAGATGGGAGTAGTCCACCGGGTAGTCCTTGTCCGCGCCGGCGGTGATCTCGCCAAAGGGAGATGGGTAAAGAAGTTCCCGGGAGCGGAAGGTGGCGTTGAACAGGTCGCAGTTGCCCTTGCAGCCGTCGATACAGCGGGAGCAGATTCCCGATTGGGGGGCCACGCTGCGGGAGCGGTTTTTGGTCTGTAGGGCTTCGTTGGCATTGGGACGATGCAGGTTCATGCGGGCCTCCTTACCGGTGCTTTGCCGGGACCTTGCCGGGTATCGGACATTAGTAAAACTTAATTGGCAATGATTGCCCTTATTCCATGACGGGACCTATTTTGTCAAGCATAAACTTGACGATGTCATTTCATATAATAAATTGAAATATTAAATAAAAATAAGAATCGAAAAAACCAAGGTGATTCGAGGCGTATTATCTCAAGACAAAAAAAGGCCTATAAAGCGGCAATATTGCCGCTTAATACCTGCTTATTAGTCTGTTTTATTGCAGAGGAGTGTTTGAAAATTTAGGCAGAATCCGTTTGATTGTTAGTGATACTTTAAATGGAGGGTAGCGTGAACCAGAGCAGCTTGGCTGGTTCATCTGTGGGGTTCCGCCATGCAGAGGGCATCTCGGAGGTGAGGTATATCGTGTCTCCTGGATTTAAGAATTTTAATTCGTTATCTATAGTTACTTCGAGGTTGCCCTGGAGGAGATAGCCGATCTCATCGCCTTTATATTGGAAAAAATGAGATGAAAGCTGATGGCCCGGGGCGAACTCGATAAGGTGCGGCCGCGTCTTTGCAGACGCCTCTTCCGGCAACAACAGCCTGATCTGCAGACCGCCGCTTGAGTCCTGCGCCGGCGTGAGCATTGTCCCCTGGGAAAGGGGGAAGACAAGCTGCCGGGTCTGGGGGCCTTGGTCTTGAAAGAAGTGGCTTACCTTGACCTCCAGCACCTCGGCTATCTTGGTAAGCGCCGGTAATGACGGATATATTTGGTTGCTCTCCACCTGGCTGATATTACTGGCCGTAACCCCCACCAGCCGGGCCAAATCTGCCTGGCTCACCCCCCGCTTTAAGCGCATTTTTTTGATTTTAGAACCTAGTTCCAAAACGCCCGCGCCGCGTTTTTGGGGGTCAAAGCGCACTTCCAACCCCTGGCTCCAATAGACCAGGGGTTTGTGTAAAGATTCAGGCTGGCGGTTTTCCGCCTTGAGGATGGTGAGGCTGGTGGTGCCCCTGCGGATGCTCAGATCGATTACCACCTGGGCGGTCTGGTTTATCTGGGCCCTCACCATGCTGGAGTGGGCCTCCTTTTCCATTATCCAGTAGGCCACGGTTCTTAGCTCGTAGAGCCGGGGACAGGCATGCAGGTAAAAATCCAGGACCGCCCCCTCACCCTCCCACACCGCCTGCATGCCGGTGAGGCTCTCAAAGACAAAATGCACTTCACCCCCGAATTGGGCATGAAGTTCGTAGAGGTTTTTGCTGAATTCGCCCGGCGCCCGGGGGCGGGATAAAGGCACCACCCGGCAGGATGGGCTGGTTTCATTGTAGAAATTGGTGAATACCTCAGAGCCTGAACCCTTGCCCCAGGTGAAGCCGTCTAAAATCACCAGATTCGGCGAGGAGGCGAAATCACCCAACTTTGCCAAAAGGTTTTTGGGCGAGCGGTCGTAAGTGACGTAAATCAGGGGCAGGTTTCTTGCCAGCGAGGCCTTGATGAAATTTTGGCAAAAGACCCAGGCCAAGGAGCCGGCGTCATCATACCAGATTACGTTATCGCCGATGTACAGGCCTTGCAGATGCTGATCTAAATCCTGCACACCGGTGGTGAGAGACTCTGAGGGATTCATGATGATCTTGCGGCCATGTGGTTCACGGTCATTAGCAGGTCCCCTAAGCCGGGCGATTTGAGCGGCACGGCAAAACCGCCTGCATCCCCCAAAATGCAAGCCTTTGGGGTTGGGGCTGGGTGTTGGCCGTACTTAGGTTGAAAAAGGCCTTGGAGTACCTGTTTCAACATCAACCCGGCGCGTGGTTTGGCCAAAAAGCTTATACCATCTCCAAGGGGGAGGCCACATTGACCAACAGGGCATTGCAGGCCGGGCAGAACTCGGGACGGCGTATCTGCTTATCATGAAAGACCTTGTCAGGCTCGTATTGGTCCAAAAGAGCCATGGCCTTTTGCCAGGCCTGATCCGGGGAGTAGTCTATGGCCAGTATCTCCAGAGAGCGCAGCACCTGGCCGTCCGGGCGGTGCAGCACCACGCTCATGACCTCCGGGGCCTCCGCAGTCTCGCCGAACACGGTTATAGTGGCCAACATCTCCTGTTTGCCGGTTGGCATCGGCTCTCCCAGCCCATGGTGCCGGCAGGCGGCTGATTTGGCCTGGGGCCGGTTGACATATTCCCCCAAGGCATGGGCCCTTTGGTGCCCGTCATCCAGAGAGCGCCCCGACTCCTCGGCCCAATCCAGGAACTCGTCAGCTTGCACTTCCACCGGCTCACAGGAGAGGCCTTGCTGACGCAGGAAATGGCTCAGATACCAATTGCGCCGTTGCTGGGTGCGGAACTCGTTGAGCGCCGGTCCCCCTGCCGGTTGCTCAAAGACATTGAGCCAACTTTCAAAACTGAAAACCGGCATCCGCACCGGGTCGCGTTCATGCTGGCTGAACTGTGTGGCCAGAGCACGGGCTTGTTCAATTATTTGGCGCGTCTGCAAATATTCCTCCTTAAAGGGTGCCAAAGGGCATGCCCTAAGTC
>JASFOZ010000310.1:0-5619 GCA_050116255.1 Desulfarculaceae bacterium | reverse complement strand
AAAACAGACCCTAATCGTTGCCAAGACTGATCCATCTTGCACATGATGTATTTGCAGGTGAATCAGACCCGTAAGCCATGTTGTTTTGGTTATAAATTCAAGCAATAACAGTGGCTAGATCAGTGAAAATGTAAGGTAAGTTATGTGGTTATAGTGATGCCTGTTTGTATTTTTTCCCTTGTCTTTGGTCCAATAATGGCTTCATAGCGCCATCACCGGTCTGTTTTACATGCTCATGGCCTCCAGTTGAAACCTTTTGGCCGGTTATACAGGGCAGGTCTCCTTTGCCTACGTTGCCTTTGCCGGTGTGGACGCTTAGATATCCAGGATTGTGGCCGCCAAGATCGATCTTCATCCCTTGCTGGGACTTCCCCAAGAAGTTGCCCTGGCGGCCTTGCTCCGCCTGTGTCTGGGCTATTTTTTTTATATCCACATGGGAGGCATCTACTTATGCCTCATCACCCTGGCCCTTTCCGAGATTGTCCGCATCGTGATCAACAATGAATACGAGATCATCCGGGGAACCATTACATGGAACAGGCGGCTCTTTTTATAACTCTGGTGCTTGACATGCGGTTTCATACCCGAATTCGGCCTCTCTGATTGGACCCATGCTGGCCATTGCACTCCAGCCGGTCAAACATGGGGCCTCCTGTTGTAAGAGTGAACAAGAAATGCCCGGTTTGACAGAAGTATAAACGACTTCTTTTGGGCTGGGTGAGAGGGAAGGGTATAACGTCAGGCAGGGGGCCGGATTCGAAAAATTCTTTGAACCGACTAGGCTTCTCTTTTGCGGGAGCAGGCCTTGATGAGGCGGCTCACATAGCGCTTGGTACCCCTTCTTCTGAAGTTGGCCAGAAAAACCTGGCCCGATTCCAGGGTCCAGAGCGGCTGCATAAGCCTTGCAGACACGCTGGCGGGTTCCAGCCCTCCGGAGCCCTGGTGGTACTTGCTCAGCAGGGCTGAAACCGAATCCTCCACTGCGCTTACAGCACTCTCCCGGGATGTTTCAGGCCGGGGGTGGGGGTCTATTCCCTGTAAAAGCATGTGTATCTCTTCCCTGGTGACTAGTTTGGTCATTTGCTCTCACTCGTTTGCCGGGCAAGTCCGGCGGGACGATCCAAACCGCTCCCTTTGTTAACTAAGACAAACCATCTTTAGATTTTGTCTACAAGTGAAGTGGCTCCCAAAACTTGTGCCAGGGAATAATGAGGGGTGGCCGCCCGGGTGATTGGATGAAAATAAGGCCGGGCATTAGAGTGGGGGAGGTCTTAGGAGATTTGGGCCTGCCTGAGCAACCTGGCAAGGTGGTGCTGGGAACGGGCGGCAGGCCCCGCGGCCTTCCCGCCCGTACCTCCTAGGGCTGATCTATTCCGGCTAGACTAAAAAGCAGAAGGAATAGGGGCATGCTTTTACCTTAGGGGGCAGGTGTTGCCATGACCAGGCGGAACCCAGCAAAGTGGCAGCGGAACCTGGGCAGGTTGCGGAAGCGGTCGGCGCAGCGCAGATTGCTGGGCAAATAGCAGAAAGAGCCGCCCCGCAGTACGCGGTGGGTACCCTTAGGAGGCCCCGCCGGATCTTTTTCAGGAGAAACGGCGTAGTAATTGGCCTCGTACCAGTCCAGGCACCACTCCCACACATTGCCTATCATGTCGTACAGCCCGAACCCATTGGCCTCATAGGCTCCCACTGGAGCAGTGTCGGCATGGCCGTCGTCATAACCTTGAACATGATGGCGTTCTTTCCCCACCTGGCGGGCATAGGCCAGGTCAGGCATGTTTGCCACCAGCCGCTGGGGCGGCATCTCCGTGCCCCAGGAGTAGAGGGTCTTGCTGAGGCCGCCCCGGCAGGCGTATTCCCATTGGGCCTCGCTGGGGATAGAGTAGGTCTTGGACTCCTTTTGGCTTAGCCAGCGGCAGAATGCCATGGCGTCCAACCAGCTCACCTGCACCACCGGGTGGTTGCCCTTGCCCTGGATGGAGCTGGCCGGACCCAGGGGATGCCGCCAATCCGCACCCGGCAGGGGGTGCCACCCGCTGGGGGCGTAGCTCCAACCGCCGCCGCGCTCTTCAGCGGTGGTGCGGTAACCGGTGGCCTTGACAAAGGCGGCGAACTGATCGTTGCTGACCTCATGGGTCTGCATGTAAAAGGGATTGGTGATCTCCACTTGGTGCCGGGGCATTTCATCGCGCACATGCATAAGCCACTTACGCCGGTATTCTCTGCCCGTGGCTTTTTTGAAATCCGCCATCATCTGTTTTAGGTCCTCCCGGCTGCTTCCCATCTGGAAGTTGCCGGCGGGAATAAGCACAAACTCCATGCCCAGGCTGTTTTTGAATTTGGCTGGGGGCTCGGTCCCGCAGGAGAAGGCCGTTAGGAGCAATCCCAGGTACAGGGTCAAAATCAGCAGCCTTGCCGCCTTCTTAATCCCCCCTCTTTTTTTCGTCATTGCAGGCATGGTTCCTCCTGGGCCGGTTTTTTGGGGCTTGCTTTATTGTTTGTGTAAAAGCAGGTTGTGCCTTAAGGCTGGCTTATGGTGAGACCTGGTTAGAGTCGGCTGCTTGGCCGTCCAGGATGGATTCACGGGGGCGTTTCCATTTTATCTCAAATGACCGGCCGTCACGTTCCCTTTCCACTATCACTTTGTTGGGAAGAATGTCAGATAATAGGTAAGGGCCGATGCTCTCGCCCTTGTAGACCCGCTTAACCTCTCCGCCAGGCCCGCCTAAGGACACCAAGGCAAAGGCCTCCTCGGATTCAATGACGATCCCATACACGGTCATTATCGATTCGGCTGAGGTGCGCCTTTTTCCTGCCAGAGGGGAGGGTGGGGCAAAAGGATTGGGCCGGGAGGGTGCGGTTTCCTTTGGTGACAGCAAGGCATTGGTGGTCTCCGGCTGCCGGGGCTTTTTTTCTACTGCCGTCGGAGTCTTTTCTAGGGCCTGGGGGCTGAGCCAGGAAGTGGCTTGATACAAAAAAAACGCGGCCAAGACCGCCGCCAGCACGGCGAGCAATATATTCAGGTTTTTTAGATGTCTTTTAAACAAGGCCTACTGCTTTGCTAAGATGGATACTTGGCAATCTAAGGATAACAGATCACCCTTGGGGTCAGAGACACTGCTGATTATGTAATCGGAGGTGTATATAAATTCTTCATTGTCATTTATCCTCTCCACAAATTTTTGTATTGAGGCAAAATCTCCCCTGGCCCTCAGGCGCACGCCCACTTTGGTATAGCCACTTAGCTTTCTGGGCATGGATGGGGTGATTTTTATCTCCTTCAAGCCCACCTCAGCGGCCAAGCGCCTGGTGCTGGCCATGACCATCTGCCGGGCTTGGTCCGGAGATTCCTTGAGCGCCGCCTTGGACACCGCCTCCAGGTCAGCGATTTGTTTCTGCAGGGCTGCCACCTTTTGGGCCGCCTTGTCACTGATTTTCTGCAGCCCCGCGATTGTGCTCTTGCGGGTGGCCATATTGGCTTGGTTGTCTCTGAGGAACTCCCAGGCCGGCTCCAGTACGCTGAAATACAGGATAAGAGCCAGGCCGATAGCGACGACAGTACTGAAGTAGGGGCGTTTGCGCAGGGCTTGTCCCCATGGTTTCGTCAAGCGGCGGGTGCGGGTGTGCGGCTGGGTCCAGCCGGTCTCGCTCGGCTGGCTGCCCGCCTTTCCAGGCTTATTGCTGCTTGATTCGGCCAATGCTTAATGGTTTTCGCTAAAGGTTGTTAAGGAACAAAATGTTTGCAGGCCCAAAGCCTGTTAACATCATCACCAGGCCGCCCAGCGACAAAAAAGGGGCAAAGGGCAGTTTTGTATCCCAGCTTATCTTGCCCAAGATCAGCAGGGCCAGATTAAAGGTTACCCCCAGAATAGCCCCCAGAAATACAGCATAGATTCCGCTGTGCCACCCCAGCACCGCCCCCAGTAAGGCCCCTAGTTTGACGTCACCCATGCCCAGCCCTGGTTGCCCGCGCAAACCCTGATAGAGCCAGGCCAGCAACAATAACCCCGCGGCGATAACCCCCGCCCCCAAACCGGCGCTGGCCCGGCTGCCGGCCGGAAACAAAGGGGCCAGGATCAAAACCGCCGCCAGAGACGGATATACAACCACATTAGGCACTATACCGATCTTAATGTCTACCAGAGAGACCAGCATGAGGGCCAGGGAAACGCCCAGGCAAAGTAAGCTGGTTAGGTTGAGGCCTAGCCCCAGGACCCAGACCAGGACCAGGCCGGCGGCGGTCAGCTCGCTCAAGGGATAAGAAGGGCTTATGGGCTGCCGGCAATATTTACAGCGGCCGCGAAGCCATAAGTAACTGAATATGGGAATCAGGTCGTGCCAGGCCAGGGGGTGGGCGCATGTGGGGCAGCGGGACCTTATTCTGAGAGGTGACGGACCCCCTGCCAGCCCATTGGCCAGAGTGTGAATAAAACTGCCCAAGGCCAATCCCGCCGCTGCGGCGGTAATTATGAAAAAAAACTTGGTTGTGAAGGCGAAGTCCATGAAATCAAGGAGCGGGTTGTTTCAGGCTGACAGGCGAGATTCTATTCTCCACTCCAATGGATTGCCGGTCCTGGGGAGCCTCCGGCTGGGTTTGTCTGGGGCTGGTTTTTGCGGGTTGTTCCTTTTGGCCGGGAGATTTGCCCACCAGCCTTTTCAGGCGCTGCGATTCCTCTTTTAATTCCTGAATCAGCCGTTTGGCATCGGCCATGTCATGAATGATATAAGGGGTTATGGTTATGATCAGTTCCTGCCGTTCTTTGATCTTTTTTTCGGACTTGAAAAGGTAGCCCAGTAAGGGGATGTCCTTTAGCAGGGGGATGCCGGAATCAACCGTGGTGAATTTATTTCTAATCAATCCCGCAATTACCACGCTCTGGGAGTCGGTGGTGATTACATTGGTTTCGGCGCTTCTTTTAAAGAAGGAAGGAGAGTCTGTGTTTCCGAAACTTATAGTGCTGATCTCCGAGATTTCCTGGGCGATCTTCAGCTTGACCAGGCCGGAATCATTGATGCGCGGGGTGACCGACAGGGTGATGCCGGTATCGCGGTATTTGATGGTGCGGTCCGAGATCTCGCGTCCTTGATCGGTGGTGAGATCCTTGCTGACGGTGACATCAGTGATTATGGGCACCTCTTCGCCCACATTGATGCGGGACTCTTCATGTTCAGAAGAGAGTAAGAGCGGCGTAGAGATGATATTGACTTTCTGATCTACGGCCAAGGCGTGAAGGGTTGCCTTGAGGCGGTCCGCCTGGGTGATGGTGTATATCAGTCCGCCGGTGGCGGAAAAGGTATTTTCCAGGCTTTCAGGGATGGTTGAGGAATATTCCATCCTGGTGCTGCCGCTCACGCCGGAAGCGTATTCCCATTCCACACCCAGTTGCCAATCATCGTCCAGCTTGACTTCGGCGATCATGACCTCGATCAGGACCTGCTTGGGGAAGATATCCAGCTTTCGGATGAGCCGCAGCAGGGTTTCATATTTACGCCGGGAAGAGCGGATTACAATGGCATTGGTGGTCGGCTCCACCACAATGCTTACTTCCTCCGCCGTCTGAGCGCTGGAGGCGGGTTTTTGCTTTGTAGGTGTTATGCGCGTGGGTGTGGTTCTTTTTA
>JASFOZ010000309.1:0-5630 GCA_050116255.1 Desulfarculaceae bacterium | reverse complement strand
CGCGGGGATAAAGACCAAGGGCTTCAAGGCTTATGCCGCCGAGTATATGCAGCCCATGTTCTTTATGGCCCCCCTGAACGTGATCAGCGAACTGAGCAAGGTGGTGTCCATTTCCTTCAGGCTCTACGGCAATATCATGGGGGGCTCCATCATCATCATGGTGGTGAGCCACTTGGTCTATAACTTGGTGCTGCCCCCGCTGTTGAATGCTTTTTTCGGTTTGTTCGTGGGAACCATCCAGGCCTTCGTTTTTACCATGCTCACGTTGGTGTATATCTCGGTGCAGACAAAGTAAGGGTTATTCATGGACTTCAGCCACGAAATCTGGGTTAAGGCCGCGGCATTTCTGGGGGCGGCTTTTGCCGTGGGGTTCGGCGCCATCGGGGCCGCCCTGGGCGAGGGCTACGCCGCCGGCAATGCCTCCCGGGCCATCGGCAAGAACCCCGATATGTCCGGGGCCATTCTTAAGAATATGCTTATCGGGCAGGCGGTGGCCGAATCGGCCGGCATCTTCGCCCTGGTGATATCGATGCTTTTGGCCTTTTTGCCGGTTGGGGCGGAAGCCAAACTAATCACCGCCTTTGCCTTGTTGGGCTCAGGGCTGGCCATGGGGCTTTCCGCCATCGGCAGCGGCCTGGGGTCGGGCTTTCCCGCCGCCGAGGCCTGTAACGGCATCGCCGACAACCCCGAGACTCAGGGGCAATTGACCACCAACATGCTGATCGGATCGGCCATATGCCAGACGCCGGCCATATTCGGCATGGTGGTGGCCTTTATGCTCATGTTCATACCCTTTGACAATCAGCCCTTCTCCCCAGGGTGGGCGGCCCTGTTGGGAGCGGGCCTGAGCATGGGCCTGGCCGCCATTGGCAGCGGGGCCGGATCAGGCATCCCGGCCGGCACCTCCACCGAGGGCATGGCCCGCCAGCCCGCCGCCGCCACCGCCATCCGCACCAATATGCTCATCGGCTCGGCGGTCAGCCAGACGCCGGCCATATTCGGCATGGTGGTGGCCTTTATGCTCATGTTCATAGACTGGTCGGGCCACCCCCCCAGCCCCACCTGGGCCATGCTCTTGGGAGCGGGGCTGGCCACCGGCCTTTCCGCCATCGGGCCCGGGGTGGGCAACGGCCTCACCGCCGGGGAGGCGGCGTCGGGCGTGGCCCGGGTGCCTGAAGCACAGGGGCCGCTGACCACCACCATGCTGATCGGCCAGACTGTGGCCCAGAGCACCGTCATATACGGCTTTTTGGTGAGCCTGATTCTGCTGTTCATCGAAAAGCCGGCCTCAGATGCCATGGTGGATTGGGTGGCACCGCTTTCGGCAGGGTTGTGCATGGGTTTCGGGGGCATAGGGCCCGGACTGGGCGAAGGCATAGCCGCCGCCTATGCGGTGCGGCGGATCGCCCGCAACATGAGGCAAAATGTGTTGTTAACCAGAGTAATGCTGGTGGGGCAGGCAGTGAGCGAATCCACCGGCATTTATTCTTTGATCGTTTCATTATTACTTTTGTTTGTAATTTGATCTTCCCGCTTAACTGGAGCGGAACGGCAGGAGGAAAATAAATGGCCATAGAAGGAGCTGATCTGGTGCGGGCGGCCGCACTTATGGGAGCGGGGCTGGCCATGGGCCTGGGTGCCATAGGGCCCGGTGTGGGAGAAGGTTTCGCCGCCGGCAAGGCCTGCGAAGCAATCGGCAAAAACCCCAAAGAGGCGGGTCTGCTGACCCGGACCATGCTGGTGGGGCAGGCGGTGAGCGAATCCACCGGCATCTATTCTTTGGTGGTGGCGCTGCTTTTGATCTTTGTGGTCTAGGCATGCCCGGGTTTGGCGTCTCTCCGGGATGGGGTTCGCCTCCAGGAGGGAGACCAGCGCCCAAGGCGGTTGAGAAAGGCGGGCCGGAGCAAACCGGGATGGCATCCGGGGCGCGAGGTTGGCCCTACTGGAGATAAGGCCTGTGGCGGAAACAGGCGGTAAAGAGATGGCCCCGCCAAGGGGCCGCCCAAGCGCCGCCGCTTTGCCAGCGGCCGGGATTAATGACTTATGATTAGTATAAACGCCACCTTGATCATACAGATAATAAACCTGTTGGTCTTGATCTTTATTCTCCATAAGATCATGTACCAGCCCATCCGCAAGATCATGGCCCGGCGTAAGCAAGAGATTGAGCAGGGTCAGGCTGAGGTGGAAAGGCTGGAGCAGGAGTCCCAGGACCGGCTGCAGGCCTATGAGAACGGACTCAGACAGGGGCGTGGTGCAGTGCGCCAGCGCCTGGCCGAACTGCGCCAAGAGGCGGAGGCCCAGGCCCAGCAGGTGATCGCCCAGGCCCAGAAAGAGGCCAAAGAGCGCGAGGCCGGGATCAACGCCGAGATCGAGGAGCAGATACAAAAGGCCCGCCAGGAGATAAGAGGTCAGGCCCAGACCGTGGCTATGACCATGGCCCGCACCCTTCTGGGCAGGGAGGTCTCGTGAGCCGGTTATTTTTCATAATGGTATTGTTGGCCCTGGCCGCCTTGGCCGGACCGGACTCGGTCCTGGCCGCGGAGGCGCAGGAAGCGGCCGGCTGGCGGGTGTGGTGGGACCTGGGCTGGCGCATCGTCAATTTCTTGATATTGGCGGTGCTGATTTACAAGGTGGCCAAGCAACCTCTGCTGGAGTTCTTGCGCGGCCAGCGCGATGTGGTGTCCATGGACTTGAATAAGCTTAAGAAAGCCAAGGCCGCCGCCATCACCGAAAGCCAGGCCATTGAGGAAAAGACCAAGAACCTGGCCGAAGAACTGGCCCAATACGAAGACCGCTTGGCTGCAGTGGCCGCCAAACAGCGGGACGCCATTATTGAGGCCGCCAAACGCGAGAGCGAGATTATTTTAGAGCGGGCGCAACTTTGGGCGCAGCAGAAAATGCGTAAAGCCCGGGTTCAATTGGCTGAGGAGATACTGGAGCTGGCGGCTGAGATAGCCGCGGAAAAGGTTAGCCAAAACATAACCGCCCAGGACAAAACCCGTATGCTAAACGAGTTCACCGGCCAGATCACCCAGCAGCGGCCTAGCTAAGCCGGAATTTTCAAACCAGGCGCTAAGCGTACATTTTATTAAGTCTGCGCCCGGCCCTCATGGACCCGGGCGTTTTCTTTGATGGGGCTTTTTAGGGGCGGGCCCCTCGTTTCGGCGGCCCCGGGCTGGGGCACCGGCTCCCGCGTTTGAGGTTGGAAAAGGGCGGAACTTGGGAGAATCAAGAACAAAGAATAGGAGCTGGAGAAAAAACTAGCGCCGCTCTACAAGGCAGGCGGTTATAGTTTTTAGCCGGTGATTTTTATCTTTGAGATTATTTTGGGTAGATCATTTACCTCCATTCCAATATGGCGGCGGCAGCCCAAAAGCGGTTCGGCAGGTGGTGTTTGCCGATGGCAATTGGTCAGCGATGCTTTTGATAATGGGCTGAAAAAATGTTTGCCGGGCGGTTTGAGCTTGAGGAAAGTGTCATTTTGGGCTGATTTTAGCGTGGTGAAGTAAAGAGGGGCTTTGACGCTCACTTGTGAGTATGTTAAATTGCTCAAAGATACATGTTGATAATCCATTTTTTTGGGGGATATTTATTCGATAAAAGTCTCGCCGCTTCAGAAGGAGTATAAGTTGCTGGACCTCAAGTTCGTACGCGACAATTTTGCACAAGTCGAAGAATCCGTGGCCAACCGGGGAGCTGCGGTGGCGTTGGATTCCTTCACAGAGTTGGACAGTAAACGGCGGTCCATCCTTCCCGAGTTGGAACAGTTGCGCTCCCAAAGAAACCAGGTTAGCGCAGAAGTAGGCCGGATTAAAAAGCAGGGAGGCGATCCTTCGGGCCTTTTTGCCGAGATGAAACAGGTGGGGGCCCGCATAAAAGACCTGGAGGAAGAGCTCAGCCAGGTGCAAAAAAGCCTGGACGATCTGCTTTTGACCATACCCAATATTCCCCACGACTCGGTGCCCGTAGGCAATAGCGAAGAGGACAATCCGGTGGTCTCCACCTGGGGAGAGCCGCCCCGGTTCGACTTCGAGCCCTTGAATCATTGGGATATCGGCGAGGAGTTGGACATAATCGACTTTGAGCGGGCGGCCAAGATGACCGGCGCCCGCTTTGCGGTGTTAAAGGGTGCGGGCGCCCTTATGGAACGGGCCTTGATAAACTTCATGCTGAATCTGCATACCACTGAACATGGCTACACTGAAGTTTTGCCCCCCTTTATGGTCAACTCCCAGGCCATGACCGGAACCGGCCAGCTGCCCAAATTCGCCGAGGACCTCTTTCATGTGGAGGGCACCGATTACTGGCTTATCCCCACGGCCGAGGTTCCGGTCACCAATCTGTTTTTAAAGGAGACCCTGGCGGGAGAGGAGTTGCCGCTTCTTTATACCGCTTATACCCCCTGCTTCAGGGCCGAGGCCGGCAGCCACGGCAAGGACGTGCGCGGGCTGATCCGCCAGCATCAGTTCGACAAGGTGGAGCTGGTGCGCTTTTGCCGGCCCGAGGATTCCTATGAGCATCTGGAGCAGTTGACCGCCAATGCCGAGGAGGTCCTGCGCCGGCTGGGCCTGCCCTACCAGAAGATTGTGCTGTGCACCGGTGACATGGGGTTTTCTTCGGCCAAGACCTATGACCTGGAGGTTTGGCTGCCCGGACAGGAGCGCTACCGCGAGATAAGCTCCTGCAGCGACTTTGAGGATTTTCAGGCCCGGCGGGCGGGCATCCGCTTCAAGGACAAGGGTGAAAAGGGAACCAGGCTGGTGCACACCTTAAACGGCTCCGGCCTGGCGGTGGGACGCACCCTGGTGGCCATTTTGGAAAATTACCAGCAGCCGGACGGATCGGTGCAGGTGCCTCCGGCCTTGTCGCCTTATATGGGCGGAATGGAACGGATCGAAAAGTCGAAATGATGCTGAAGCGTATATTGGCCAGGATCTGCCCCGGGCGCGCCCCGCTTTTGGCGGGAGCGGCTTTGACAGCCGCTCTTATGTTGATCCTCCCCATGGCCTGGGCCCAGTCCCCGCCTGGGGCCAAGACCACGCTCAGCAAAGAGCACATGACCGGGCTTCTGGCCGGCCACTGCAAAGAGGTGGCCAAGACCAGCTCGTTGCTGGTTAAAGACCGCCGGCTGGGCCCGGTGGCGGTCAAGACCACCTTGAACCCGGTTCTGCAAAAAAGGGCCGAGAATCTTCTGCGCAGCCGCAGCAGCCGCCGCGCCGCCATGGTGGTGGTGGAGGCGAACACAGGGCGGGTGCTGGTGATGGCCGGGGTGAGAAAACGGCGGGTGGACCCCAGGGTGGCTTTGGATGCTTCGGCGCCGGCCGCCTCCTTATTCAAGGTGATAACCGCAGCCGCCGCCCTGGAGGAGACTAATCTCATCCCCTCCAGCAAGCTGCGTTATGCGGGCCGTCCCCACACCCTCTACCGTTATCAGGTCAAGAACAAAACCAGGCGCAAAACCCGACGCATCAGTCTGCGCAAGAGCTTTGCCGAGTCCAACAACCCGGTCTTCGCCCGCTTGGGGGCCTATCGCCTGGGCGAGAATGTCTTATCCACCTATGCCCGCGCCCTGGGATTTGACCGCAAGCTGAGATTCGAGCTGCCTGTGGGTATAAGCCGTATGGCCC